>SCUQ01000464.1 GCA_004297635.1 Rhizorhabdus sp.
GCGACATGCGCGATGACCGTCTCGCCGCCCAGGGTCAGCACCGTGCCGGGGCGCGCGGCCATGAAGCGCAGCCAGGCCGGTTCGAACACATGGCTGGCCGCGACCAGCAGCGTGGGGCCGCCGCCCTGATCCGCGCGGAAGGTCAGCTTTTCGGCGGCCGCGATCCTGCGCAGCCGCTCGGTGCTGGTCATGCCCCAGATCGGGGTCGGATTGGTGCCGATCGGCCGGACGCTCAGCGAACTGCTGTTCATATCTTCCACGGGGCGATTGATGTCGGGGGTTCCTTGCCGATCAGCCGGCGGGCTGGCAAGGCATGTTCATGAGCAGTCCGGGTTTTACCGCGATCATCCTCGCCGGGCAGCGCCCCGGCGGCGATCCCCTCGCCGAACATTTCGGTCAGGCGTTCAAGGCGCTGGTCGATGTCGCCGGGCAGCCGATGCTGGCCTGGGTCGGCAGCACTCTTGCGGCGCGCCGCGATGTCGGGCGGATCGTGATCCTGGCGCAGGGGGCCGATGCGCTGCTCGATCATCCGGCCACGTCCTGGCTGCGGGATGAGGCGCGGGTGGTGGTGCGCGATTGCGGGGATTCGATCGTGGAGGCGATCAGCGACACGCTCCGGGCGATGCCGCAGGCCTATCCTTTCCTGCTCACCACCGCCGATAATGTCCTGCTCGACGATGCGATGATCGATCGATTCAGGGTAGGCGCCGACGGGGCCGACATAGCCGTGGCCCTCGTCGAACGGAAGGTGCTCGAAGCCGCCTATCCTGGCAATCGCCGCACCTGGCTGCCCTTTCGCGGCGGACAATATTCGGGGGCGAACCTGTTCTGGCTGGGCAGCCCGGAAGCGCTCAAGGTGCTGGCGATCTGGCGGCGGGTGGAGCAGCAGCGGAAAAAGGCGCGGGCGGTGCTCGGCGCCTTCGGCATCGGCCTGTCGCTGATGATCGCCGCGCGGCTCCTCACCCTTGCCCAAGCGATCGAGCGGGTCAGCCGGCGCCTCGGCATCCGCGCGAAGGCGGTGCTGCTGCCCCAGGCGGAGGCCTGCATCGATGTCGACAAGCCGTCGGACCACGCTATGGCCGAGGCGATCCTGCGGAAGCGCGCTAACGGTTAAGGTTCGCGCTTTGGGAACCCTGCGATTTTCCGATAGTTACGCGCGAAGGCGGACAGCGTAATCTGCCATCCATGCGAATAATCATCATTCTTGCAGCTTACCTGTTGGCTGGTTGCAAGGCGCCATTGGTGGCGCCCAAGGATATCTGCGATTTTCCAAGGAATTTCGCTGGCTGGCGAGGAACAAACGTCAGCTTTAAGGGCGTGCTCGTCGGCACGTTCGAGCATGGCTATGTGCTGGTAGCGGAAGGTTGCGAGAGGCGAGGCATTAGATTCGCCAAATGGCCAGAGGGGTCAGACGGTATCGCCTTGAATAAGGTTTTGAATAGGTGGGATACTGGTCTGGCAAGGGCCGAATTCACGGGTAAGCTGTCGCGTGAAGGGCTTTTGGTCACTCATACCAAAAACGTGACATACGAAACGATGTCGACACAGGAAAAAGCGGCCTTCTTTCGATCGAGGGGGTTCTAATCACTGGTTCTCGTAGTTTCTCGCTGCGACGCTTTTGTCTTAGTCTGCTTATAGCAGCCTGAGTTTCCGCCCCGTCTTTCCCAGCGCCAGCTTGTCCGCCTCGGTGAGACCGAAGCGCCCCGACAGCCAGATGCCGCCGAGCATCAGCAGCGCGCCGATCGCGATGCGGATCAGATGGTGGAGCGGCGCGACCAGGGCGGAGCAGAGCAGCAGCCCGACGCCGACCAGCGCTGCCACCGATGCGGCGCGGGCGAAGGGTGGCGCGAAGGGATGGATCCGCTCGTGGACCCACAGCTGGATCACCGGCGTCAGCACGGAGATGGCAATGCCGGCGGACACCGCGATCGCCATGCCGTCCATGCCGCCCTGCGGCAGCAGCAGCGCACCCAGCGCCAGCGAGGCGGCCAGGCCGATCGCGCTGCCGACCAGCGGATGATGGTAGCGGCTGATGACCGACTGGATCGCGGAGGCCTGTCCCGACACGGCTTCCACCAGCCGGGTGACGGTCAGCAGCGCCAGCGCGACATAGGCGGCCTGGGCCGGGGCGCCGAACAGCGCGAGCAGCGCCCGCCCGCCGCCAACGATCGTGCAGACCACCGGGGTGGCGACGACGATCGTCAGGCGGGTGGCGAACCCGTATATCTCGGCGACATGGCGGATATCGTGGCGCACGGCTTCCGATGCGAGCGGGGCCATCACATAGGAAAAGGCCTGGCGGATCAGCTGGACGCCGCTCGCCAGCTTGCGGGCGATGGCGAACAGGCCAGCGGCGCTGGCGCCGGCCGCGCCCGGGATCATCAGGTTCAGGATCAGCGGCGGCGCATCGGCGAACAGCCGCATGACGATGTTGGACGGCAGCACCGACAGGCCCGCATACAGCGTCTGCGCGGTGGTCGTCGCGGTGGAGGACCGGCGGAGGACGAGATCGAGCCGATAATAGCGGGCGAGCAGCCGCGTCGAGAAGATGCAGGTGACGGCGAGCGAGCAGAGATGCGCGATCAGCAGCCCCAGCGTGCCGGCCCCGAGCGCCGCGAGCAGGATCGCGGCGATCATCCGCAGCAGCTGTTCCCACATCACCCGCAGGCGGATTTCCGGTCCGAACGCCTTTCGGGCGCGCAGGGCGGATGTCGATATCTCGACGTAGGCCCAGAAGGGCAGCGCCCAGGCGAACAGCGCGATGCCGGTGGCCAGCCGGTCGCGGTCCCTGGGGGCGACATTGACGATCTCGGCGATCCAGTGCGCGTTCAGGCTGGCGGCGAGCGCGATCAGGATGCAGGGGAGGAGGCCCAGGATCATCGCCTGGCGCAGCGCGCCTGCGCGTTCTTCATCGTCCTTCGCCTGGGGCACGACGCGCTGGAGCGCGCTGGTCATGCCGAGGTCGGCGAAATTCTCGATCAGGTTCACCGCCGACCACAGCACCATGTACAGGCCATAGGTGGGCAGCCCGAACAGCCATACATAGAGCGGCTGCGAGACGATCTCGACAACGCCTCCGGCCCGCGCCAGCAGCGCGGTGCCCGCGCCCTGGGCGACCTGGCGGGAGCCGGGCGGCAGGCCCGGTGGAGGGGTTGAGGACATATCCTGCTTCTACTGGCTGGGCCGGCCCTTTCAAGGGAGCGGCGTTTTGGCTAGGTGGAGGGCGGCGCGAGGTTGGGCGCCAGAAAAATTTGGCGCGCGTCAGCCATTGAGCCGCGCGGCGCTATTCGCTATCGCGGGTCGAACCTAGGGCAGGGGTCAAGAGTCATGGCTGAGTTCGCGCTTCCAAAGAACAGCAAGATCAAGAAGAACGGCAAGGTCCACAAGGCTCCGGCCGGCGCCAAGGACGTCAAGGCGTTCAAGATCTATCGCTACGATCCCGACAGCGGCGAGAATCCCCGCTACGACACGTTCGAGATCGACCTCGCCGAGTGCGGCCCGATGGTCCTCGACGCGCTGATCAAGATCAAGAGCGAGCAGGACCCGTCGGTGACGTTCCGCCGCTCGTGCCGGGAGGGTATCTGCGGTTCTTGCTCGATGAACATGAACGGCAAGAACGGCCTAGCCTGCACCACCGCGATCGAGGATTGCAAGGGCGAGGTCCGCATCACCCCGCTGCCGCACATGGACGTGATCAAGGATCTGGTTCCCGACTTCACCCATTTCTACGCGCAATATGCGTCGATCCAGCCCTGGCTGAAGACGGTCACGCCGAACCCGTCGGGCAAGGAGCGGCTGCAGTCGCCCGACGATCGCAACAAGCTCGATGGCCTCTATGAATGCATCCTGTGCGCCTGCTGCTCGACCTCGTGCCCGAGCTACTGGTGGAACAGCGACAAATTCCTGGGGCCGGCGATCCTGCTCCAGGCCTATCGCTGGCTCGCCGACAGCCGCGACGAGATGACCGGCGAGCGGCTCGACGAGCTTGAGGATCCGTTCCGGCTCTATCGCTGCCACACGATCATGAACTGCGCGAATGTCTGCCCCAAGGGCCTGAGCCCGGCCAAGGCGATCGCGGAGATCAAGAAGATGGTGGTCGAGCGTCAGATCTGATCCTGTCCGCGATCCTGTCCGCACATGGCTTTTGACGATTCCCGGTTTCTGTACGCGGAAGATCCGGACAATCCTGGGTGGCATCGGTGGCAACTCCGGGAAGAGGGCAGGTTCAACACCTTCCTCGGTCCTTTCCTCGTCCGTCGCGATGGTGCCCGGGCGGTTGTGCGGATGACCCCGCATAGCGGGATGTTGAATTTTCTGGAGCGGCTTCATGGCGGCGCGCTGATGGGCTTCATCGACAGCGCGATGTTCGCCGGCGCGCGGCTGTTCGGCGGAGAGGGGTTGCAGGACGCGATCACTGTCGATCTCAGCGTCCAGATGGCTGCCGGTGGCGCGGCCGACACCCCCATCGATGCGATCGTGGAGCTTACGCGGGAAACCCGCCGCCTGATGTTCCTGCGCGGCTCCGTGGAGCAGGGCGACGAGACGATAGCGGGCTTCATAGCGACGATCCGCAAGGTCACGTCATGACCCTGGGCGTCATCGCCCGCTATGAGGCGTTGATCGCCGCGGGCGAGCTGCGCCCCGACCCCGATCAGCGCGCGACGGTCGAGCGGCTGGACGCGCTGGCCGCGGCGCTGGAAAATCAGCCGGTCAAGGGCAGCGTGCTATGGCGGATGCTGCGCAAGCCTCCCCCGCCGGTCCGTGGCCTCTACATGTGGGGCGGCGTCGGGCGCGGCAAATCGATGCTGATGGACCTGTTCTACGATTGCGTGAAGGTCGAGGCGAAGCGGCGGGTCCATTTCCACGAATTCATGATCGAGGTGCATGATCGCCTCCGCATCGAACGGCAGAAGGAAAAGGGCGATCCGATCCCGCCCGTGGTCGAGGCGATCGCGGCGGAGGCGAAACTGCTCGCCTTCGACGAGATGGTCGTTAACAACATGGCCGACGCGGCGATCCTCAGCCGGCTGTTCACCGGCCTGATCGTCGATGCCGGCGTCACCGTCGTGACCACCTCGAATCGCCGGCCGGGGGATCTGTACAAGGATGGGCTGAATCGTCAGCTTTTCCTGCCCTTCATCGATCTGATCGAACAGCGGCTCGACGTGCTGTGCCTCAACGGACCGACCGACTATCGGCTGGAGCGGCTGGGCGGTTTCCCCGTCTGGTATGCGCCGCTGGACGCGGATTCGAATGAAGCCGTGCGCCAGGCCTTCTTCCGCCTCACCGATTATCCGCCGGAGGATAGCGCCCATGTTCCCACGGCCGAGCTTGCGGTGCAGGGCGGGCGCGTCCTGCACGTTCCCAAAAGCCTGAAGGGAGTCGCGGTCTTCTCGTTCAAGCGGCTCTGCGCGGAAGCACGTGGCGCCGCCGATTATCTGGCGATCGCGCGCAACTATCACACGGTGATCATCGTCGGCATTCCGTTGCTGACGCCGGAGAAGCGCAACGAGGCGTCACGCTTCAAGGTGCTGATCGACGCGCTTTACGAACATAAGGTGAAGCTGCTCGCCACCGCCGAGGCCGAGCCCGAGGCGCTGTACCCCGACGGCGACGGCGCCTTCGAGTTCGAACGGACCGTCTCCCGCCTGATGGAGATGCAGAGCCGGGACTATCTGGCCACCGGGCACGGATCGGAAGAGTAGATCGCCGAAGCTAGCTGAGCGGCCCGTCTGTTCACGACCTAAAATAACGTCGTTCGGGTGCTCTTCTGCCTCGCTAAAGAGCGAACATACGTTTGCGCGGTTGGCTTAGTCGCGAATGGGCCGTGAACGGACTGTCCGGCTTTCTGAATGACGGTATGGGGAGCATATGTTCGATCGCGCATCCGTAAATGACTGCCCCCGGGCCATAACGATCACAAGATTCGAAATCGCCTTAAGCCGCAGCCCATTGTCTAGACCGCTTATTCAGTTATCGCTTCAGTGATTCACGCGTAGTGTGATCCCGAACATTCGCGGGTCGCTAGGTGTGCCGAGGATGAGCCCGCTGTTCCCAGCCTGGACGGTGACATTCTGGAGGAAATTCTGATCGAACAGATTGCGCGCAAACAGAGCCACCTCCCACGTCGGCGTCCGATATCCGATGCTTGCATTGACAAGGGTATAGCCGCGAATGATCGTGAAAGCGGAGTCGGTCGCATCGCCGAACACGCGTGAGCGGGCGAAGCCGTCGGCGCGCAGGAACGCCTCTCCATCTACCCCGGTGACAGGTAGCGGCAGCACATATTCGCCGCCCAGCGATCCGGACCATTTCGGCAGGCCGGGAAGCCCCTTTCCCGTCAAGTTACACTGAGCGGTCGGGTTGAGCTCGATCGGGCAAGGGCCGCTTGGGTAGCTGGCATAGACGCCCTTCGCATAGGATCCTGCCCCTCGTACGACGAAGTGCGAGCCGAAACGCAGCAGACTGTCGAACTCGAGTCCCTTGACCGTCACGCGGGGAATGTTCGCGAGATAGCTGCGCAGCGCGATGGTCGCGGCATTGTCGACGACATTCGCCTGAAAGTCCCTGACCCGGATGTGATAGGCATTGGCGTTGAATGTGAGAGCGCCACCGAACAGGCGAGTCTTGAAGCCGGCTTCCCAGGTCTCGTTCTTTTCCGGCCGCACGACAGCGGTCGCCAGTACCGTCTGGTTCACGTTGTTGACCGGCAGACCCGACATATTGATGCCGCCCGATTTTTCGGCGCGGGCGTAGCCGGCATAGGCCATCACCTCGTCGGTGATCTGGTAGGAGATGTTGGCGCG
>SCUQ01000465.1 GCA_004297635.1 Rhizorhabdus sp.
CGTGAGATTTGTACCGAACTGAAGATTCACACCTCGATAGAGGAAGAAATTTTCTATCCGGCGCTACGCGGCAAGATCGAGGACGATTCCCTCGACGAGGCTTATGTCGAGCATGACGGCGCCAAGGTGCTGATCAACGATCTCGAAAGCTCATCGCCCGACGCCGAGTTCTACGACGCCAAGGTCAAGGTGCTGTCGGAGGAGATCAAGCACCACGTCAAGGAAGAGGAGATGCCCAAGGAAGGCATGTTCGCCCAGGCCCGTGCGACCGACGTAGATCTGGTAGCGCTCGGCGACCAGATGGCCGCCCGCAAGAAGGAACTGATGGCGCAGGCGAAAAGCGGTGGCCTACCCATCGCAAAGCCGAGCGCCGTCAATCTCGTGACCGCGTGAATCCATACCGCCGTCTCCCGCACAGCGGTGAGACGGCGGATTTGCGGCTAGGCGCGGCCCGATCAAATCGCTATCGGCTCGCCCATGACCGATTCCGCCCCCATCACCCCCGAAATCGTGGCCGAGCACGGCCTGTCCCCCGAGGAATATGAGCGCATCCTGCATGCGATGGGCCGGACGCCGAACCTGACCGAACTCGGCATCTTCTCGGTGATGTGGTCCGAGCACTGCAGCTACAAGTCGAGCCGCATCCACCTCAAGAAGCTGCCGACCACCGGCCCGCAGGTGATCTGCGGTCCCGGCGAGAATGCCGGCGTTGTCGACATCGGCGACGGTCAGGCGGCGATCTTCAAGATGGAGAGCCACAACCACCCGAGCTATATCGAGCCCTATCAGGGCGCGGCGACGGGGGTCGGCGGCATCCTGCGCGACGTCTTCACCATGGGCGCCCGTCCCGTGGCCAACATGAACGCGCTGCGCTTCGGCCGGCCGGAGCATCCCAAGATGCGCCACCTGATCGCCGGCGTCGTCCATGGCATCGGCGGCTATGGCAATTGCGTCGGCGTCCCCACTGTCGGCGGCGAGGTGAACTTCCACGCCGCCTATGACGGAAACATCCTGGTCAACGCGATGACGGTGGGCATCGCGGAAACGAACAAGATCTTCTATTCGGCGGCCTCCGGCCCGGGCAATCCGATCGTCTATGTCGGTTCCAAGACCGGCCGCGACGGCATTCATGGCGCGACCATGGCGTCCGCCGATTTCTCCGAGGATTCGGAGGAGAAGCGCCCCACCGTCCAGGTCGGCGATCCCTTCACGGAAAAGCTGCTGATCGAGGCCTGCCTCGAGCTGATGTCCTCGGACGCGATCGTCGCGATCCAGGACATGGGTGCCGCCGGGCTCACCTCCTCCTCGGTGGAGATGGCGTCGAAGGGCGGGGTCGGCATCGAGCTGGACATGAACGCGGTGCCCTGCCGCGAGACCGGCATGACTCCCTATGAGATGATGCTGTCGGAATCGCAGGAGCGGATGCTGATGGTGCTCAAGCCCGGCCGCGAGGCCGAGGCCGAGGCGATCTTCCACAAATGGGAACTCGATTTCGCGGTGATCGGCCGCGTCACCGAGACTGGCCATATGGTACTGCGCTTCAATGGCGAGGTCGTGTGCGACATCCCGCTCGGCCCGCTCGCCGACGAAGCGCCCGCCTATGACCGCCCCTGGGTGCCGACCCCGCCGCGCGCGCCGCTGGGCGCCGTGCCGGCCAAGGGGAGCGTTCCCGATAATCTGCTGACGCTGATGGCATCCCCCGATCTCGCCAGCCGTCGCTGGATCTGGGAACAATATGATCACATGGTCGGTGCCGATACCGTCCAGCGGCCCGGCGGCGACGCGGCGGTCGTCCGCGTCCACGGCACGAAGAAGGGCATTGCGATCAGCACCGACTGCACGCCCCGCTATGTCTTCGCCGATCCGGTCGAGGGCGGCGCCCAGGCGATCGCCGAATGCTGGCGCAACATCACCGCGGTCGGCGCGAAGCCGCTGGCGACGACCGACTGCATGAACTTCGGCAATCCGCAGCGGCCGGAGATCATGGGCCAGTTCGTCGGCGCGATCGAAGGCATGGCCAAGGCCTGCTCGGCGCTCGACTTCCCAATCGTGTCGGGCAATGTCAGCCTCTATAACGAAACGAAGAATGACGACGGATCCGGCAGTGCGATCCTCCCGACCCCGGCAATCGGCGGCATCGGCCTGCTCGCCGATATCGATCAGATGGCGACAATCGCGTTCAAGGGTGAAGGCGAGCATATCGTCCTGATCGGCGAGGAAGGCGGACATCTCGGCCAGTCGCTGTGGCTGAAGACCATCGCCGGTCGGGAGGATGGCCCCCCGCCGCCGGTCGACCTGGCCCTGGAGAAGCGCAATGGCGATTTCGTCCGGGACCTGATCCTCGACGGGCGGGTAAGCGCGGTTCACGATATTTCCGACGGCGGCCTGCTTGTGGCGCTTGCCGAAATGGCGCTGGCAGGGCGCATCGGCGCCAAGGTCGAAGAACTCGACCATGGAAAGGCCTTCGGTGAGGATCAGGCGCGCTATATCGTCACGACGACCACTTCGGATGCCATCCTTGCGGCGGCGCTGACTGCCGGCGTTACCGCGCGGCGCCTCGGCGCGACCGGCGGCGACACGATCGTCGGCATCCCGCTCGCGAAACTACGCAGCGCACATGAAGGCTTCTTCCCGGCATTGATGGGGTAAAGACGGCCATGCGCCCGGTTGCGCAGCGGCGGGGAGAGCCTTCCTAGCCGCCCGCGCTGCGTATCATCTTTTGCGGCGTGAGCTGCTCGATCTCGATCGGCTCTTCGAAGGCGACGCCGAAGCGCTCCTCGTCGGCCCAGCGGACCGAAGCGTCGACCCAGTGGCCGTCGCCGAAGTCGATCTGCACCGCATCGCCATCGCGGAAGCCGATGCCGCATTCGATCATCGCGCCCGAACGCGACAGGTTGCGGACGCGGCAGCTCTCCGTGCCGCGCGCGCTGCGCACTGTCGCCGAACGGAGCACCGCGACGCGGGGATCGCGGGTCACGAGCAGACCCGGCATCACCAGTTTCGTCGACCCCGCCACCCTGGCGCGCGCCTCGTCCGACACCATTGGCCGGCCGAAGATATAGCCCTGGATATGGCTGCAGCCGAGCGAGCGGATCAGCGCCAGTTCGTCGGTCGTCTCGGCGCCCTCGGCAGTGGTTTCCATCCCCAGGCTATCGGCAAGCGCCACGATCGCGCGGATGATCGCGGCATTGCGGTTGCCGGGAACCGCGGCGCCGCGCACGAAGCTCTGGTCGATCTTGATCTTGTTGAACGGGGCCTTCTTCAGATAGCCCAGCGACGAATAGCCGGTACCGAAATCATCCAGCGCGAACCGCACGCCGATCGCCTTGAGCTTGGCGAACATCGCGTCGGTGGCGGCATCGTCGTTGAGGAACACCCCTTCGGTTATCTCCAGCTCCAGCCGGTGCGGTGGCAGCTGGGCGGCCGCCAGCGCGGACATGACGATGCCGGGCAGCGCCGGATTGGCGAACTGGATCGGTGAAATATTGACCGCGATACGGACCGAATCCGGCCAGTTGACAGCCTCCAGGCAGGCCGTGCGCAGCACCCATTCGCCGATCTGCGGGATCAGGCCGATCTCCTCGGCGATCGGGATGAAGTCGGATGGAGACACTGGGCCCCGCGTCGGATGATTCCAGCGTACGAGCGCTTCGAAACCCACCGTCACCTCGCTCTGCGCATCCACCACCGGCTGATAGACAAGGCTCAGCCCGCTTTCGCTGAGCACGTTGCGCAGATCCATTTCCAGCAGGCGGCGATCCTTGGCGCTGGCGTGCATTTCCGGCTGGTAGAAGCGATGGACCCCCTTGCCGTCGGCCTTCGCCGCATACAGGGCGAGATCACCGTTGCGGACCAGGGCATCGGCGGTCGCGCCGTCCTCCGGCGCGATGGCGATGCCGATCGATGCACCGATCGAGACATGCGAACCCTCAACCATATAGGGCCGGGACAGATTTTCGATGATCGCCTTGGCGAGATGCTCCAGACGGTTCCGCTCGACGATCCCCGGCAGCACGACGTTGAACTCGTCGCCGCCGAGCCGGCCGACCTGGCCATCATTCTGCACGACCCTCTGGAGGCGCTCCGCGACCTGGCGGAGCAACACGTCGCCGACGGGATGGCCAAGCGTGTCGTTGACCATCTTGAAACGATCGAGGTCGATCAGGAACAGCGAAA
>SCUQ01000466.1 GCA_004297635.1 Rhizorhabdus sp.
GCGGCCTGCATCTCGCGGACCAGTTCGGCCTTCGGCTTGCGCGGGTCCGGCCAGTCATCGCGGTCCTTCAGCATCACATAGGTATCCGCGACGGAGGGCGGCATCGGATCGGTCGCCACCTCGGCGGTGCCGATCTTGGCGACGATCCGTTCGACCTCGGGGAATTGCTTGAGGCGGCCCTCGAGCACGGACTGCATCCGCACCGCCTGTGACAGGCTGGTGCCGGGGATGCGCAGCGCATGGAGCGCGATGTCGCCCTCGTCGAGATTGGGAACGAACTCCGATCCCATCCGGGTCGCCGCGACGCCGGCGAGCGCCACCAGCGCCAGGCCGGTGCCGATCGCGATGGTGCCGGAGCGGAGCACGCGGTCCAGCGCCGGTGCGTAGAGGCGCCGCGCCGCGAGCATCAGCCGGCTCTCCTTCTCCTCCACCCTGCCGGAGACGAACAGCGCGACCGCGGCCGGCACGAAGCTGAGCGACAGGACAAGCGCCGCGCCCAGTGCCATCACGACGGTGATCGCCATCGGGTGGAACATCTTTCCTTCGACGCCGGTCAGCGCGAAGATCGGCACATAGACCAGGGCGATGATCAGCACGCCGAACAGCGACGGCCGGATGACCTCCGATGTCGCGGTCGCGGCGAGCGCGAAGCGCTCGTCGCGCGACAGCAGCCGGCCCAGCCGGTGCTGCGCCTCGCCGAAGCGGCGCAGGCAATTCTCGACGATGATCACGGCGCCGTCGACGATCAGCCCGAAATCGAGCGCGCCGAGGCTCATCAGATTGCCCGACACGCCCAGGCGGACCATGCCGCTGATCGTCATCAGCATCGTGATGGGAATCACCGCCGCCGTGATCAGCGCGGCGCGGATGTTGCCGAGCAGCAGGAACAGCACGACGATGACCAGCAGGGCGCCTTCGAGCAGATTCTTCTCGACCGTCCAGATCGCCCGTTCGACCAGATCGGTCCGGTCGTACATCGCGACCGCGCGGACGCCGCCGGGAAGCGCCTTCGCGGCCTCTTCCAGCCGGGCGGCAGCGGCGCGGGCGACGACCCGGCTGTTCTCGCCGGCGAGCATGACGACCGTGCCGAGCACGACCTCCTCGCCATTCTCGGTCGCGGCACCCGTCCGCAGTTCCTCGCCCAGGCCGACGTCGGCGACATCGGCGATGCGGATCGGCACGCCGCCGCGCGTGGCGACGATGATCGCCTTGAGATCGTCGATGCCGCGCGCCTGCCCCGGCACCCGGACCAGATATTGTTCGCCATAGCGCTCGACATAGCCGGCGCCGACATTCTCATTGTTGCGGTTGAGCGCCTCGACGACGTCGCCGAGCGTGAGCCCATAGGCCGCCAGCCGCTCGGGCAGCGGGGTGACATGATATTGCCGTTCGAACCCGCCGATGCTGTTCACCTCGGTGACGCCGGGCGTGTTGCGCAGCTGCGGCCGGATCACCCAATCCTGCAGGGTGCGCAGGTCCTCGGGCGTATAGCGGCTGCCGTCGGGCTTGCGGGCATCGGGCGCGGCTTCGAGCGTGTACATGAAGATTTCGCCCAAGCCCGTGGCGATCGGCCCCATTTCGGGGACGACACCGGGCGGCAGCGCGTTACGCGCCGTCTGCAGCCGCTCGTTGATCAGCTGCCGCGCGAAATAGATATCGGTCCCGTCGGCGAAGACCGCCGTGACCTGGCTCAGCCCATAGCGGGAGATCGAGCGGGTATAGTGCAGGCCGGGCAGGCCGGCGATCGCGGTCTCGACCGGAAAGGTGACGCGCTGTTCCGCCTCGAGCGGGGAGAAGCCGGTCGCCTCGCTGTTGATCTGTACCTGGACATTGGTGATGTCCGGCGTGGCGTCGATCGGCAGCTGGCGGAAGCTCCATATGCCGATCGCGCAGAGCAGCGCGACGAGGGCCAGGACGACCCAGCGATAGCGGATCGCGCTGGCGATGATCCGCTCCAGCGCCGGACCCTCGGTGTCGGGGCGAACCTCAATGGTCATGGCTGGCTCCCGACTTTTCGATGTCCGCGCGGATCAGGAAGGCGCCGTCGGTGACATATTCGGTACCCGGCTTGAGGCCGCCCAATATCTCCGTCCATTCCGGGGTCCGCCGCCCGATGTCGAGCATGCGGACCTCATAGCTGTCGCCCGCCTTGGCATAGACCACTTCGAAATCGCGGAAGCGCTGGATCGCGCGGGTGCGGACGGCGAGCGGCACGGGCTGGACCGCGACCACGAAGGAGCCCTCCACGCCCATGCCGGGGCGGAACTGCTCGGCGGCCGAGGCCGGCAGGTGGACATGGGCGAGCAGCGTCTGGCTCGCCAGGTCCGCCGTCG
>SCUQ01000600.1 GCA_004297635.1 Rhizorhabdus sp.
CAACGATCTGATCATCGGCCAGTCCTATACTCTTACGTTCAATTGGGCAGGGGCCCAGCAGACGGGCTATGACGGTGCGACGACGGAAAAATGGTTCTATGGCCTGTACGATCAGTTCCAGAACCAGACCAATACGATCAACAACGCCGATCACGGTTTTACGGGCTGGCAGACGCAGACCTATAATTTCGTCGCGACACAAACCAGCGACACGCTCTATTTCATGGCGCAGGGCACACCGAGCGGGCAGCCGCCTTTTTCGCTGCTCGACAGCGTGTCGCTCATCGGCCCGTCCGGTATGGTCAGCGCTGCGCCCGAGCCTGCCACCTGGGCAATGATGATGTTCGGCTTCGTCGCGGTGGGATTCAGCCTGCGCCGTCGCCGTTTCACCGGCGGTGCCGCGCTTCTCGCGCGCTAGAGCGATTTCTAGGCAGATGGAAATATCTGCCGGCTTGGACATCGTAGCAAAAAAGGTGGAACGGGCTCAGCCCGGCTTCACCTTGCCCAGATAGGTCGACAGTCGGTTCCTTGTAATTCCGCGTGCCCGTGAAGGGTTGAGCAGGTCGTAGACCACCGCGTTCTCCAGCACCTTCTGGACATAGCCGCGGGTCTCGGCGAACGGGATCGCCTCGATCCAGCGTATCACGTCGACATCGGGCAGGCGGGGATCGCCATTGGCGCGGATGAACTTGTTCACATTGCCAGGGCCGGCGTTGTAGCTCGCCACCGCCAGCACATAATTGCCGCCATAATAATTGAGCATCCGATCGAAGAAGGCCGATCCGAGCATGACGTTATAGTCTATGTCGGCCAGCCGGGCCGGATCATAGCTCAGCCCCAGCCGCCCGGCCTGTTCCTTCGCGGTGGCGGGCATCAGCTGCATCAGGCCGCGTGCGCCGGTGCGGCTCGTCGCCTGGCGGTCGAACTGGCTCTCCTGCCGGCTGATCGCGTGGATCAGCGTCCAGTGTCCGGTCATCGTCTGCGGTACCGGCACCTCGGGGAAGCCCACCCGCAACGGATCGGGGGTGCCGCTGGTCCGCGCCGCCCGTGACACCATCACGCCCAGATCGGGCCGGTTGATCGACTTGGCCAGGTCGCCGGCCAGGATATGGTCGCTGTCGGTCCGGGCATTGGAAGAGATCAGCCGGATGAACGCGGTCTGGTCCTGCCACTGGCCGGTCCGGCCCAGCAGCCGGGCCGCCCGCACGACCTCGCTCGCCTCGAACGAGGCCCGTTCCGCCGCGCTGATCGCCGAACGGGCCGGCTCCGGGGGTAGGGCGAGGTCGCGGCCAAGCCGTTCGGCGGCAAGCTGGCCGTAGAACTGGTCGATGTGCGGAGCGGCCTGGCCCAGATAGCTGGTTGCCCAGTCCGGCTTGCCGCCGCGTTCCGCGGCCCGTCCGGCCCAATACCAGCCCTTGGTCTGCGTTCCCGGCGTCTGCGCGGCCCGCGCATAGCGATCAAACATGATCACCGCATCGTCATAGCGGCCCAGCTTGTACATCGCGACGGTGCCGGCGAGCCACATCAGGCTCGTATAGTCGTCGCGTTCGGCGAAGGGACGGTCGCGGATGCGCGTGCCGGGCGGAAAGGCCTGTTCGGCATGTTTGGCGATGGCGAGCGCGAGATCATATTGCCGGTCGGCATTGGCCGCCTGCGCGAAGCTGAGCAGATTGTCGAGGAACCAGGCAGTGTCGAACGGCGCGCTCGTCAGATTGCGCGACTGGCCGAGCCAGATCCGCGCCCCCATGCTGTCGCCCTTGTCGCGCAGATAGCGTGCGCGTTCGATCATGATGCCCGGATCATGGTTCACCGCGTCGCCGGCGGCCGCGATCCGCGCATCGACGTCCGAGTCGTTCCGCAGCAGGGCCAGGCGGGCGGCATAGAGCGCGCGCTTGCCTGGCGAGACATTGGCGATCTGGCGCGATGCGGGCGTGGTCGCACGGTCGAGCAGCAGCCGTTCCATCCGTCGGTCATGGTCGGCGACGGTCATGCTCGTGCCGAAACGCGCCATCAGGCGCGCCTCGTCCTCGGCGCTCAGGCCCCTCGTCACCCAGGCGCCGGCGGCGTTGGTCCGCGCTTCGGCCGGGCGGCCGGTTGCCGCCAGCGCCTCGGCGTAGCGGGCCTGGCCGGCGGCGGTCAGCGGCGCGAAGCGGGTGAAGAAGGTCACGACAAGCCTCGTATCGAAGCCTGCCGGATCGATCCGCCGTTCGGCGGCACGGCGCATCGCCTGCTCGCCCGGCCAGCCCGGATGGGCGATCAGGAAGGCCGCAT
>SCUQ01000467.1 GCA_004297635.1 Rhizorhabdus sp.
CCGCGCCCGATGCGGGGCCGATTCCGCTCGGCATCCTGTCCGACGCCGCGACGCCGACCGCCTATCGGATCGACCTGACCGTGCTGCCCGACAATCCGCGCTTCACCGGCCATGCCGAAATCGACGCGACGGTGAAGACGGCGACCCGGTCGCTCTACCTCCACGGCCGCGACCTGATGGTGAAGAGCGTCGTCGCGAAAGCGGGCGGGCGGACGATCCGGGCGAGCTATGCCCAGGTCGAGGAGTCGGGCGTCGCCCGGCTCGACTTCGCGAGCGCGCTGCCCGCCGGCAAGGTGACGCTGGTGTTCGATTATGACGCCCCGTTCGGCGACAGCGCCGCGACCGGGCTGTACCGGGTCAAGGTGGCGGACCAATATTATGCCTGGACCCAGTTCCAGTCGATCGACGCCCGCGCCGCCTTCCCCGGCTTCGACCAGCCCGGCTACAAGACGCCGTTCACCGTGTCGCTGACCACGAAGCCCGGCCATGTCGCGCTGAGCAACGCGCCCGAGGCGAAGGTGACGAAGGTCGGCGATCTCGTCCGCCATGATTTCGAGGCGACGAAGCCGCTGCCCACCTATCTGGTCGCCTTCGTCGTCGGCCCGTTCGCGACCGCCGCCAACAGCATCGCGCCGACCCCGGAGCGCGCGACGCCGCTGCCCAGCCGCATCCTCGGCACCCAGCCCTATAAGGACAAGCTGGATTTCGCGCTGGAGAATACGGCCCCGATCATCACCCTGCTGGAGCGATATTTCGGCACCGCCTTCCCCTTCCCCAAGCTCGATCAGATCGGCTCGCCGGTGATGCCGGGCGCGATGGAGAATGCCGGGGCGGACATCTATGGCGACACCATCCTGCTGCTCGACAAGGGCGCGTCGACCGACCAGAAGAAGAATTTCGGCATGGTGGTGGCGCATGAGCTGTCGCACCAGTGGTTCGGCGATCTCGTCACGCCGGCCTGGTGGGACGACATCTGGCTGAACGAGAGCTTCGCCAACTGGATGGGCTATCGCATCGGCGACGAATGGCGCCCCGATCTGAAGATCTGGGCCGGCGCGCTGGACGAGGGCTTCGCGGCGATGAACGTCGATGCGCTGAAGGCCGGGCGCCCGATCCACCAGCCGATAAAGACCAATGGCGAGATCGACAGCGCCTTCGATCAGGTGACCTATGGCAAGGGCGGCCATGTCGTGTCGATGATCGCCGCCTATCTGGGCGACGAACGTTTCCGCGACGGCGTGCGCCTCCACCTGAAGCGCTATGCCTATGGCAGCGCCACGACCGACCAGTTCTTCGGATCGCTGGCCGAAGCGGCGCATGATCCGCGCGTGCTGGAATCGCTCAAGAGCTTCGTCGACCAGCAGGGCGTGCCGGTGGTACGGGTCGAGCGGACGGCGGGCGGCCTGTCGGTCAGCCAGAAACGCTATGCGCTGCTCGGCACCGAACTGCCGCAGCAGCAATGGATCATCCCGCTCTGCCTGCGGATCGGCGAGACCCGCGATTGCTCGCTGCTCGACAAGCCATCCACGACGATCGCGCTCAAGGGCCCGGGCGCGATCATCCCCAATGCCGGCGGCACCGGATATTATCGCTTCTCGCTGCCGGAGGCGGAGTGGAAGGCGCTGATCGCGACCGCCGCCAGCCTGCCATCGGGCGAGGCATCGGCGCTCACCGACAGCCTGTGGGCCGGCTATCGCGCGGGCGAGGTGGCGCCATCGCTGCTGCTGGACGCGGCGCGGGCAATGGCGGGGAACGACTATTCGGTCGCTGCGGTCGAGGGTGGATCGCGCCTCATCGGCCTGCGCCTGCGCGGGCAGATCGCCGGGAGCGCGCTGCCCGGCTATCGCGCCTTCATGGCCGCGACCTATGGGCCGAAGCTGGCCGCGATCGGCTTCGATCCGCGCGCCGGCCTGTATGAGCAGGACAATGCCGACCGGCAGAAGCTGCGCGCCGATCTCGTCAGCCTCGTCGCGGGCGAAGCGGAGGACAAGGCACTGCGCGCCCAGCTCGCCAAGGCCGCGACCGCCTGGCTCGGCGGCGACAAGGCAGCGCTCGACCAAGCCTTTTTCGGGGCCGGGCTCGCCGCCTATCTCGCCGAGGGCGGCGATGCCGCGCTCGCCAGCCTGTTCGAGCGGGCGATGGCGACGGACGACACGCTGTTCCGCGACAGCGCGATCGGCGCGATGGGTGCGATCGACCGCGCCGCCGGCGGACGGTGGCTGCTCGACCATCTGAACGACAAGGCGGTGCGGGCGAGCGACCGGGTCAACCTGCTCGTCTCGCTGGCGCAACAGCCGGAGACGCGCGACATGGCCTATGACTGGACGGTGGCCAATTACGACGCGCTCTCCGCCGGCAACGGCATCTTCTCGGTCAGCCGCCTGCCCGGCCTGCCGGGCCGCTATTGCTCGGTCGAGAAGGCCGCCGCGGTGGAGGCGGCGCTGCGCCCGCTGATCGTGAAGCAGCAGCGCGGCGCGCTGACGCTGGACCGGACGGTGGAGCAGATCCACAGCTGCGGCGTGCTGCAGGCGAAACGCGGCGCCGAGATCCACGCGATGTTCGGGGGGAAGTGAACGTAGCGCCCGGCGCCCGTTGAGCGTGGCGGGGGAGGCGGCGGTCAGGCCCGGCCGAGCGCCTCGATCGTCAGGCTGCGCACCGTCGGCCAAGCGGCAGCGCTGTCCTGCAGCGACAGCCACGCCGTACTGAGCATCGGAAAGCCCAGGGTGCCGGCGAGACCGCCGACGCGGTGGCCGATCGGCGCGGGATCGGCGCCATCGTCGATCGCCGTCACGGCCTCGCGCAGGTGATCGTGCAGCCGCTCGACCATCGCCGCCGCGGCCTCCGCGCCCAGCAGCCTGGACAGCGTGCTCTCGCCCCCGTCGGGCAGCGCGCCGCTCAGATCGGTGCCCAGACACTGCCCGGTCAGCGCCAGCAGACCGGATGCCTGGAAGGGCTTGTGAAACCAGCCATCGAAGCCGCGGTCGCGGAAATAGCGATCGCCATCCGGCGGCTGCATCGTCGTGAAGGCGATAACCGGGCATTCGGCGACCCAGGGCCGCATCCGCCGGAGCGACGCCACCAGTTCACGCCCGTCATCGGCGCCCAGCTGGACATCCAGCAGGATCATCGCAGCGGGCTCGCCCTGCACGGCGGCCAGCGCAGCATCGGCATCGCCCGCCCGCCTTACCGTGACGCCATGGGGTTCGAGCAGCGCGGCGACGATGGCGTGGTAGGCCGTCTCATCGTCGATAAGGAGAATCCCGTATTTTTCCATCATTTTCCCCGAGGGCGGAACAGGCTATTAACCGAGGATCGACCGTCCTTCCACCGGCCTTTGGGCGGGCTGAGGGAAGAAGGCGGCGGCGGGCATCTTTACCCGC
>SCUQ01000468.1 GCA_004297635.1 Rhizorhabdus sp.
CGGCAAGATCGCCCATCTCGACGGCCTCAACCTCAGCCGCGCCTGGTGCTGGCGCCGGATCGCGGATGCGCTGCCCGACGATCATCGCGCCGTCGCGGTGGCGCGTGAGGCCGCCGAGCGGCACCTGGCGGCGGCGCTGCCGCATCTGGGCGATGACTATATGGGCGAGCATTGGCTGGCGAGCTTCGCGCTGCTCGCGCTCGACTGGGACTAGTTCGACGCTTAACTGTTATCGGACCTTGGGGCTTGCCAGCGTGACGCCAATGTTTCAGCACGCCGGACATCTGCGCGGGACCGTGCGAGCGAGGGGGAACGGATGGTGAGCATGAGCAAGGCGCCCGGGGCCATGTTCGGCCCGCGTCGGGTCGGGCAATGTCACAATGTCGAAGATTTCCGCAGGCTTGCCAAGAGGCGGCTGCCGGGGCCGATCTTCCACTATATCGATGGTGCCGCGGACGACGAGATCACCAAGGATCGCAACAGCGCCGCCTTCGATGATTGCGATCTGGTGCCCAATGTCCTGGCCGGCGTCGAGACCATCGACATGTCCGTGGAGGTGATGGGCAAGAAGATCGCCATGCCCCTGTTCCTGTCGCCGACGGCGTTGCAACGGCTGTTCCACTGGCAGGGCGAGCGCGCCGTGGCGCACGCCGCGGAGGCTGCGGGCACCTGGTTCGGCATCTCTTCGCTGGCGACCGTCAGCATCGAGGAGATCGGCCGGCAGATATCGAGCCCCAAGATGTTCCAGCTCTATGTCCACAAGGACAAGGGCCTCAATCGGTCGATGATCGAGCGCTGCAAGGCGGCGAAGTTCGACGCGATCGCGCTGACGGTCGACACCATCGTCAGCGGCAACCGCGAACGCTGCCGTCGCACGGGCTTCACCTCGCCGCCGCGGCTGACCCTGGCGAGCATGGCGAGCTTCGCCGCGCACCCCGCCTGGGCCGCCAATTATTTCCTGCGCGAGAAGTTCGAGCTGCCCAATCTCAAGGACCATGTGGCCGAAGGATCGAACATCGCCCTTTCGGTCGCCGATTATTTCAACACCATGCTCGACACCTCGATGGACTGGAAGATGGCGGAGGCGATCCGCGCCGATTGGGGCGGGCAGTTCTGCCTGAAGGGGGTGATGTCGGTCGAGGATGCGCGCCGCGCGGTCGATATCGGCGCGACCGCGATCATGGTGTCCAACCATGGCGGGCGCCAGCTCGACGGCAGCCGCGCGCCGTTCGATCAGCTGGCGGAGATCGTCGATGCGGTCGGCGACCGGATCGACGTGATCTGCGACGGCGGCATAAGGCGCGGCAGCCATGTCCTGAAGGCGCTCAGCGTCGGCGCGAAGGCGTGCTCGGGCGGGCGGCTCTATCTCTATGCGCTGGCCGCTGCCGGCCAGGCCGGGGTCGAAAAGACGATCGCCAACCTGCAGGGCGAGATCGAGCGCGGCATGCGGCTGATGGGCGCGCGCGACGTCGCGTCGCTCCATCGGGGCAATCTGCGCTGGCGCTGAGGCGCGGGCGGGCCGCCCCGGCCTAACCCGCCGGCGTCCGTTCCGCCGAGGAGACGGCGTCGGCAGCGCGCAGCGCCGCGATGATCTTCATCAGGTGCTGCACGTCGTGAACCTCGATCGTCACGTCATAGGTATGGAAGGCGGTGTCGCGGTGCGACAGCGACAGATTGACGATGTTCGCCTGATGCGCGCCGAGAATGCCTGACATCACGCCCAGGGCGCCCGGCTCGTTCTTGACGATGATGGTGAGTCTCGCGGTGCCGCCGTCCGATCCGTCGCCCCACGCCAGGTCAACCCAGTCGGCGTCCTGGTTTTCGGCGAGCTTGCGGCAGTCGATCGTGTGGACCTCGACGGGTTCGTCGGGGCGCCTCACGCCGATGATGCGGTCGCCCGGCACCGGATTGCAGCATTGCCCCAGCTGGAAGGCGACGCCCGGGGTCAGGCCCTTCATCGAAATGGCATCGCGCTGGCTGCTTTCGCGCCGCTTGACGCCGGCCTGTTCGGCGCTGCCCGGCATCAATGCGTCCATCACCGTCGCATCGTCGATCAGCTTGCGCGCGATCGCCTCCATCAGCGCTTCCTCGTCGGGCAGCTTCAGGCGCTTCAGGCCTTCCTTTTGCGCCTCGGGGCCGAGCGCGGCAGGGATGCGCTTGACGATCTCGTCGTAGAATTTGCGGCCGAGCGCGATCGTCTCCTCGCGCTCCTTCTGCCGGACGAAGCGGCGGATCGCGGCGCGCGCCTTGCCCGTCAACGCGAAGGTCAGCCATTCGACCTGCGGCTCCTGCGCCTTGGAGCGCAATATCTGCACCTGATCGCCATTCTCGATCGGGGTGCGCAGCGGCACGACGCGGCCGTTGACCTTCGCGCCGACGGTCGAATCGCCGACATCGGTATGGACGGCATAGGCGAAGTCGATCGCCGTCGATCCCTTGGGCAGCTGGATGAGTTCGCCGGTCGGGCTGAAGGCGAAGATGCGATCCTGGTACATCGCCATCTTGGTATGTTCGAGCAGCTCCTCCGGATTGTCGGCATGTTCGAGGATGTCGACGAGATCGCGGATCCAGCTGTGGCTGCCATTCGGATCGGACGGCTTGCCCTGCTTATAGGCCCAATGCGCCGCCAGGCCGAATTCGGCCTCGGCATGCATCTCCTCGGTGCGGATCTGCACCTCGATGCGCATCTTCTCCGAATGGATGATCGAGGTGTGGATCGAGCGATAGCCGTTGCGCTTCGGGGTCGAGATATAATCCTTGAAGCGGCCCGGCACCATCGGCCAGCGGCGATGCAATACCCCCAGCGCCTTGTAGCAGTCGTCGATGTCCTTCACGATGACGCGGAACGCCATCACGTCGGACAGCTGCTCGAAGCTGATGTGGCGCTCCGCCATCTTGCGCCAGATCGAATAGGGATGCTTTTCCCGCCCCTGAATCTCGGCGGTGATTCCCGAGCGGCTCAGCTGGAGGCGCAGCCCCGAGCTGATGCGCGAGATCAGGTCGCCGCCGCCATCGTTCAGCTGCTTCAGCCGCTTGGTGATCGAATCATAGGCGTCGGGCTCGATCTGCTGGAAGGCCAGCGTCTGCATCTCGCGCATGAACTCGTACATGCCGATCCGCTCGGCGAGCGGGGCATAGATGTCCATCGTCTCACGCGCGATGCGGCGGCGCTTCTGCTCCGACGGGATGTGATGCAGCGTGCGCATGTTGTGCAGCCGGTCGGCCAGCTTGACCAGCAGCACGCGGATGTCGCTCGACATGGCGAGCAGGAATTTGCGCAGATTCTCGGCGGCGCGCTCATTCTCGGTCTGCGCCTCGATCTTCGACAGCTTGGTGACGCCGTCGACGAGCCGCGCGACGGAGGGGCCGAACGCCTTCTCGATCTGCTCTGCCGTCGCGACCGTATCCTCGATCGTGTCGTGGAGGATCGCCGTTGCGATCGTCTCGTCGTCGAGCTGAAGATCGGTCAGGATGCCGGCCACCTCGATCGGATGGCTGAAATAGGGATCGCCGCTGGCGCGCTTCTGGCTGCCATGCGCCTGCATCGAAAACACATAGGCGCGGTTGAGCAGGGCTTCGTCCGCATTGGGATCGTAGGCCAATACCCGATCTACAAGTTCATATTGTCTCAGCACCATCCTATGATGGGGGTGCCGACATCGCCGATGCAACAGGCAAAAGACGGAATTTGTGGCGAAAACGCCACAGAGTGATGTTTAAAATCCCCTCCCCCGAAGGAGAGGGGGAAGAGCCTTACTCGTAGTCGCCGCCGATATTCTGGTTGCGCGGCGGCGCGGCGGCGGTGAGGCGCAGCGCCTCCGCCGATGCCGCGAGCGAGCCGATCTCGTCGGGAGCGTCGTCATCGTCGACGCGGACCCGCTGCAGGGTGGACACCACCGCTTCGTGCAGATCGTCGGGGGTGACGGTCTCCTCGGCGATCTCGCGCAGGGCGACGACGGGATTTTTATCGCGATCGCGATCGATGGTCAGCTCGGCGCCGCCCGAAATCTGGCGCGCGCGCTGGGCCGCCAGCAGCACCAGATCGAACCGGTTTGAAATCTTGTCGACGCAATCTTCGACTGTGACGCGCGCCATGGAACGCTCCGCTCTATCGTCTAATGGGGAAAGAGGGCGCGGCTATCAGGCGCGGCTCCGGATGTAAAGGAAAATGGCGTTCCCGCCTTATTCGGGCAGGGCCTTATGAGCCCAGAAGAGGCCGCAGGGCGGCACATTCCACCATTCGAGGTCGCGGTCGATCGAATCGAACAACGGCTCCAGCAGGCGCAGCACATAGGCCGAATATTGATAGACCAGAAAGCTGCCGCCGGGACGCAGCACCCGATGCGTCGCTTCGGCGATGGCTTCGCCGACGCCCGATGGCAGGGTGGAGAAGGGCAGGCCCGACAGCACATAATCCGCCTGCTCGAAGCCCTGGGCGGCGATAATATCGCCGACGTCGGTCGCCGATCCATGGACCGCGACGAAGCGGGTATCGGCGAACTTGCCGCGCAGATAATCGATGAAGACCGGATTGGTGTCGATCACCAGCAGCGTCGCGTCGGGGGCGAGGCGTTCGAGAATCGTCACGCAGAATGTGCCGACCCCCGGACCATATTCGACGAACAGCTTCGTACTGGCCCAGTCGACGGGTGCCAGCATCGCTTCGATCGTCCGCTTCGACGACGGGATGATCGAGCCGATCATGGCCGGATGGCGGAGAAATTCACGGAAGAAGAGGGCGAAGGGGCTGATCGCGGCGGCCGATCCTCGCGCCCCTGCCGTGTGGCCAGGCATTTGATCGGCTAGTGATTCACCCATGATCGTTCCGTCGGCTTATCATTGTCTCTATCTTCCCGTTCGCAAATGCGGCGGGCAAAGGCAAGCGCCACCCATTGCAGACGCGGCAGGACGATGCCCCCAACCGTCCAGCCCTTGGCCGGTTGCGCCGACGACGAAAAAAAGGCCGGCTCCGTGAGGAACCGGCCGAAAGTTTTAGGAGAGGATGCCTGAAAGGCCCGTTCTTTTTGCGTCGCGGCATCAATCTTCGCAAATGCGGAGATTGACAAGCCGGTTGCAATATATGCAATCTAGAAACGCTGATAATCTGGGGATTATGTTGTTGATTGCCGATATGGTCGGCCCGGCAATGTATATTGCGCTGCAACGTGTTTAGCGCTTCGATGGGAGGCTGCCATGCGTAGATTGCCACCGCTGACCGCGATCGAGGCCTTTGTTCAGGTCGCCCGGCTCGGCTCGGTCAAGGCCGCGGCTGAAGAACTCGCGCTGTCCTCGCCTGCGCTCAGCCGGCGCGTCCAGGCGCTCGAACGCTTCATGGGCCGCAACCTGTTCGAGCGGCGCCACCAGGCGATGATGCTGTCCGCCGAGGGCGAGAAGCTATTGTCGCGCATCGCCCCCGCGCTCGATCAGCTCACCCTGGCGATCGACTCGACCTCCGGCGACAGCGAACTGGTCCGGCTGCGTCTGGCGGTGATGCCGCTGTTCGCTTCGCAGCGGCTGATGGGCCACCTGCCCGAACTGCGCGAGCAGCACCCCGAACTGCACATCGACATCGATACCGCCGGCCATGCACTGGCGCGGCTGGGTGAAGGGGTCGATGCCGCCATCCTGCTGGCCCGTGACATCGATTCGAGCCTCTATTCGCGGCGCATCGACCGCGACAAGGCGGTCGCCATCGTCAATCGGTCGCTGTTGTCGGGGCGCTATCCGGTCAGCCGGCTCGACGATATCGGGCGGCTCACCATCTTCCTCCATCGCGACATGCCCGAACTGTTCACGACCTGGCGCGAGGCGCTGGGCCGCCCCGATCTGGAGCCCGCGGCGGTCGACCTGTTCGATTCGGGCCAGCTCATGCTCGATGCCGCGGCGCAGGGGCTGGGCGTGGCCTTCATGCTCCGCAGCCATCTCGAGGATTCGCACGACGACCGGCTGACGCATCTTTTCGACGACAATATCGACAGCCCCTATGGCTATTGGTTCGCCTGCCGCCGTCCGGCGCTCTCCACCCGCGCGGTGCGGATCTTCCACGACTGGCTGTTCAGCACGATGGCGACGGGCTGACCGTCAGACGCCGCCGGCCGACGCCGACGGCGCCCGGTTCATATCGCCGTGGCGTGGACGGTGGCCGCTGCCTTGACCACCGCACCGACACGGGCCGCCGCCTGGATCAGGTCGGCGCCGATGCCATGCTGGCGCAGCACCTTCTCATGGCTGTCGATGCACAGGCCGCAACCGTTCATCGCCGAGACGGCCAGGCTGAACAGTTCGAAGTCGACCTTCTCGATGCCGGGCGATCCGATCACGTTCATCCGCAGCTTGGCCGGCATCTGCCCATACTCCTTGTTCGAGGCGAGATGGACGAAGCGGTAATAGACGTTGTTCATCGCCATGATGGCGGCCGATGCGCGGGCGGCGTTCGCCGCCTCGGCGCTCAACTTGCCCTCGGCTTCGGCTTCGGCCGCCTCGACGATCGGCCGGTAGCCGCTGCCATGCGCGCAGGCGAGCAGCAGGCCATATTTGCGCTGGTCGTTAAGCGTCTGATCGCTGAGCAGCGAGCCGAGGTTGAGCCGGATGTCCTTGGCATAGTCCGGCAGCGCATCGGCGAAGGATTTGAGCGACATGGGGATGCTCCTGAAGGTGTGACGAAAAGGGGCGCGGAAGGCCGTTCGGTCCTCCGCGCCCCGTTACCACGCGCTGCTCCGGGGGGAAGCGGGCGCGGCAAGCCGGTTAGAAGCGATCAGGCGGCGGGCTTCAGAACCTCGTCGCCGGCCTTCCAGTTGCACGGGCAGAGCTCGTCGGTCTGCAGCGCGTCGAGGACGCGGATCGCCTCCTGCGGGTTGCGGCCCTGGTTCAGGCCGTTGACCGTGACATGCTGGATCACATTGTGCGGGTCGACGATATAGGTCGCGCGATAGGCGACACCCGCATCCTTGTCGACGATACCGAGCGCATCGGCGAGCTTCTTCTGGTTGTCGGCGATCCAGGGGAAATCGCAGTTCGCCAGACGCTCGTCCGACTTGCGCCAAGCGAAGTGCACGAAATCGGTATCGGTCGAGGCGCCGATAAGCACCGCGTCACGATCCTCGAAATCCTTCTTCAGCTCGCCATAGCCGATGATCTCGGTCGGGCAGATGAAGGTGAAGTCCTTCGGCCAGAAGAACACGACCTTCCACTTGCCCTTGGTGTCGCCGGTGTTGATCGTCTCGCCGGCGGGCAGCGCGGACACGCCCTGCT
>SCUQ01000469.1 GCA_004297635.1 Rhizorhabdus sp.
GGCCGCCAGCACCGCCTCGATCAGATCGGACGGCTGATTGATCGCGGTGCCGCGCGTATCGGCGACGGGCTCGTCCTCATCCTCGGTCGTGGCGGTCACGGCGGTCGCGGCGGCGGCGCTCTTCATCGACACGAGCCGCGCGGTCTGGGCATAGGCGGCGGCCTGTTCGGAAGCGAGCGAGTGGAGCTTGCGCGCCTCGGCCGAGCGGATGAAGGCCGGCTCGATGATGTGATGATCGGTCACGCCGCGCCAGCGCCGCTGAAGGTGATAGCCGCCATCCTCGGACAGGTCGCCCGACCACACGGCTTCGGGATCGATCCGGCCCATCCACGCCGCGACGGCCTGCGCCGAGGCGCGATGGCCATCGTCGCCGGCCGCAGGATCGAGCGCGCCGGTCAGCGCCAGCGCCTCGACGATCCGCGGATCGTAGCGCTTGGGCACATAGCGCATCAGCGATTTCATCCGCCGGGCATGCTCGACCAGGACGCGAAGATCGTCGCCCGATCGGGCGCCGCCCGGCGCTTCCAGCATCATCACGGCCAGCCCGCCGGTGACGAGATATTCGTCGAGCGCGGCATCGTCCTTCAGATAGACCTCCGACCGGCCCTTCGCGACCTTATAGAGCGGCGGCTGGGCGATATAGAGATGGCCGTTCTCGATGATCGGCTTCATGTGGCGGTAGAAGAAGGTGAGCAGCAGGGTGCGGATATGCGCGCCGTCGACATCGGCGTCGGTCATGATCACGATCTTGTGATAGCGCAGCTTCTCGAGGTTGAAATCATCGCGGCCGATGCCGGTGCCCATCGCCTGGATCAGGGTGCCGACCTCCTTGGAGGACAGCATCCGGTCGAAGCGGGCGCGCTCCACGTTGAGGATCTTGCCCTTGAGCGGCAGGATCGCCTGATAGACCCGGTCGCGGCCCTGCTTGGCCGAGCCGCCGGCCGAGTCACCCTCGACCAGAAACAGTTCGCACTTGCTGGGATCGCGCTCCTGACAGTCGGCCAGCTTGCCGGGCAGCGAGGCGATGTCCATCACCCCCTTGCGCCGGGTCAGCTCACGCGCCTTCTTCGCGGCCTCGCGCGCGGCGGCGGCGTCGATCACCTTCTGGATGATCGAGCGGCCATGCGCCGGATTTTCCTCGAGCCACTCGGCCAGCTTGTCGGCCATCAGGCTTTCGAGCGGCTGGCGGACCTCGGAGGAAACCAGCTTGTCCTTGGTCTGCGACGAGAATTTGGGATCGGGCAGCTTGACCGACACGATCGCGGTCAGCCCCTCGCGCATGTCGTCGCCGGTTAGCGTGACCTTCTCCTTCTTCAGCATGCCGGACTTGTCGGCATAGTTGTTCAGAGTGCGGGTCAGCGCGGCGCGGAAGGCGGCGAGATGGGTGCCGCCGTCGCGCTGCGGGATGTTGTTGGTGAAGCAGAGGACCTGCTCATAATAGCTGTCGTTCCACTCCAGCGCGACATCGATGCCGACATCGTCGCGCTGGCCGTTGATCGCCACCGGCTCCGGCATCAGCGGGACCTTGGTGCGATCGAGATATTTGACGAAGGCGGCGATCCCGCCCTCGTAGAACAGCTCGATCTCCTTGCGCTCGGCATGGCGCTCGTCGACCAGGAACAGGCGGACGCCCGAATTGAGGAAGGCCAGTTCGCGATAGCGATGTTCGAGCTTCTCGAAGTCGAACTCGGTGATCTTGAAGGTCTCGGCCGATGGCAGGAACGTGACCTTGGTGCCCTTCTTGCCGTT
>SCUQ01000470.1 GCA_004297635.1 Rhizorhabdus sp.
TTCAACGGCAAGGTGGTAAAAACCACCTTTGGCCGGTGGCCCCGCCCGGAAGAGACCCAGCCGATCCACTATGCCAACGCATCCGCGCCGCCGATGCTGCTGCTGCATGGCCAGGATGACGATACTGTCTGGCCGAAGAACTCGATCAACCTCGACCGCAAACTACGCGCCGCGGGTGTGTCGTCCGAGCTGAAGGTCTATCCTGATCTGGGCCATGTCGGCATCGTCACCGCGCTCGCCAAGCCGTTTCGCGACAAGACGCCGATATTGGCCGACATCACCGCCTTTGCGAAGAAGGTGACGGGGACGGCCGATACCGCGAAGGCGCCGGCCACATCCCACGCCCTGTGAGGCGGGCTATTTCCGCGATGCCGCGATCATATCCAGCACGGCCTTGCGCTTGGGCGTCTCGGCCAGGGGCTGGCCGCTATATTCGGCGAGCCCGAAATGGATCGATGATCCGATCGGGCTGGTCGAATGATAGAGCATCAGCAGGTCGCCAAATTCGCGATCCCAGCCCCGCAGGAAAAGGCGATAGGCCTCGCCCATGCGAGGATCGCGGTTGAACCGGGGGATGAGAGTCTTGTCCGGCCCGGAATAGCTGCTGTGCTGCCCGCCTTCATAGGCGATGTAGCGCAGGCCCCGCGCATCGGCCGCCGCCTTGTAGCGCCGCGCGGCTTCGAAGGTGGAAGCGATCGAGGCATTCAGAGGGGGGAAGAGCGGTGTCAGGTCGCGGGTGTCGGCGGGCGGCTCGGCAAACAGCGTCTGTCCAAAATAGACCGCGCTCGACAGCGCATCGACATGGGCGGCCGTATCCTTGTAGGTCAGCGCCATCATGAACGGATCGATCCAGGCATTCTGGCCCGACAGGATACGGACGATCCGCTTCGGCGCATCGGCGAAGACGCGTTCCCATATCCTGAACCCCTCGACCGAGCGCTGGGCGTAGCGGCGCATCCGCGCCTCGTCCGGAGTGGCGCCGAGCTTCAGGCGCTGCCCCTCGGCCAGCGCCTGCTTTCCCGCCGGAAAATCAAGGTTCCACACCTCATTGCCGACCTCGACATAGGCGGTGCGCGCCGGATCGAGATGGTCGTGCACATAGCGCGCGAAATTTTCCATATAGATGGCATCGGCATTCCACGGCATCACGAACCAAGGATCGACCTTCGCCTGGTTGGCAAGCGCAACGAGATGTTCGACCGCGACCCCCTGAGGCCCCGCCTGGATCGTCGAACCAGGACGGGTACGGCGCGTCCAATCACCGGCACGGTTCATATTGGCCTGCATCCAGTCCATGAAGCGGATTGCGCGGTAAGGCCGTATGCTGTCCACGAAGGCCGGATCGAACAGCAGCTTCGGATCGGCATCAGCCTCCCGGCAATCGATGTGGCGGATCGGGTTGGCGGGATCGGTGGCGTCGATCCGGAAAAACGCCGTCTCGATGTCCTGCCGCCAGGTGAAGTCGAGCCGGCCCGGCTGAACCTTCGGCGCGACCATGGCGACGCCGCTGACCGTACCCTGCCCTTCATAGCGGCAGCGTATCGCGAGGTCGCCGTGCCGGCTGCGGGGCGGGCGGGAAAGCGATAGCGCCACAGATTCGCCGGCCTGCAGGCCCAGCACGGTGCCGTCCGGATCGATCCGGTTGGACGGCAATTCGGACCAGCTACCGCCACGGATCGCATTCCAGCCGCCGCCGGCCGCCAGATTCATGAAGGCGCGCTCGCGGGTCCAGAAGGCGGCATAGGACAGGTTGATGCCATAGCCGGTCGGCTGGCGCGGCAGCGGCGACGCAGCGGTTGCGGGTGCCTCGACCGCATTGCCGACGGCGGCGGGCTGATTCTTGCTGTAGCTCGTGATCCGGACAATCCCGACGCAAAGCAGCGCCACCACGACCAGCACCAGGATGCGCTTCATCAGCTTCCTCAAAACCCTCATGCCCTTCTCTATGGCCGCCCCCGTGCCGCCGCAAGCCGCCGCCGTCGCTTGCCCCATGCGATGATCGGCCTTTCGAAATGGAAGGTCGACAGATGCGCGGCGGCGAAGGTGGCGATCAGCAGCAGCGGCCGCTTGGCATATTTGACCAGCCGGTCACCGGAGCCCAGCCAGCTCGCGTCGAACAGCATATGAAAGACGTAGAGCGCATAGGAAATCGTCGCGATATAGACCGCGGGCCGTGAGGCGTAGAGCCGGCGCATGGCATCGGGGGCGCTGTGGATCGAGATTCCGACCGCTGCCGCGGCGATATAGGGGCGGACGAAGTTCAGCGATCCGGCCCGCTCTCCGGATACCGCCACGAGTAGCGCCAGCAGCAGGACCGGCAGCCAGGACGGCGCTCGCCGCATCACCGCCGCCACGCGCGGACGGCCGCAGAGCAGTGCCATCGTCGCGCCAGCCAATATGTCGTCGATGCGCAGCCAGGTGACGATGCTATATTCCGCCCCCGCGATCATCCTGCCGATCGTCACCAGCACGCAGAGCGGCGGCAGCAGCCAGAGCGCACGCCTCCCCCCCGCCGCGACCAGCAGCGCCGCGCCCAGATAGAATTGCGCCTCGACGCACAGGCTCCACAGATGCTCCCCGCCTGGCATCAGCCGCGTCGGCGGCAGATTCGCGACGAACAGCAGATTGGCGGCGATCGTCCCCGCCCCCGCACCATTTACAATGGCGAGGATCAGCATGACGCTCCAGCCGAGCGGCACGATGCGAAACAGCCGGCGGCGCAGGAATTCGGCGACATCGGCCCGTTCCAGCAGGAAGTGCGTGATCAGGAAGCCAGACAGCGCGAAGAACAGCGCCATGCCGCCGACCGCGAGCGATCCGTTGATCTTCCAGGCAGCCGGCCCCATCGGCAGCAGATGACCCGCCAGCACGAACAGAATGCTGACCGCCCGCCAGCCGTCCAGGATTTCGATTCGATCCGATGCCATCCCGTTTCCGCCCCGCTCGCTCCCTTTTTGAGCATCGGCGGACCAAAAGGAAAGGCCGAGGCTCTTGGCGCGGCATGCCGCCATGTTCTACAGATGTCCCATGCTCACTAGCTTGGCGATCCGGGATGTCGTGCTGATCGAGGCGCTCGATCTCGAATTCGGTCCTGGCCTTGGCACGCTGACCGGCGAGACCGGCGCGGGAAAATCAATTCTGCTCGATGCGCTGGGTCTCGCTCTGGGGGTACGCGCCGACAGCGGCCTCGTCCGCAACGGTGCCGCTCAGGCAATGGTCTCGGCAGGATTCGATCTTGCAACCGACCACCCCGCCTTTGCGCTACTCGCAGAAAACGGGCTGGCGTTCGAGCCCGGCGAGGCGCTGGTTATCCGCCGCATCGTCAAGGCGGACGGCGGCAGCCGCGCCTTCATCAATGATCAGCCGGCCTCCGCCGCGACGCTCCGCGAGCTCGGCGGCCTGCTCGTCGAAATCCATGGCCAGCATGACGATCGCGGCCTGATCAATCCGCGCGGTCATCGCGCGCTGCTCGATGCCTTCGGGCGGCTCGATGTCGCCACGGTCGCCGCCGCCCATGCCGCCTGGCGCTCGGCCGAACAGGCGCTGGAGACGGCGCGCACCGATCTGGAAAATGCCGCGCGTGATCGCGAATGGCTGGATCATGCGGTCGATGAACTGTCCCGCTTCGGCCCCGAACCCGGCGAAGAGGCGATCCTCGCCGCCGAACGATCGGACATGCAGAAAGGCGCGAAGCTCGCCGACGATCTGGAAGCGGTGAATGCCCATCTCGATGGGTCGCAGGGCGGGCTTGCCGCGCTCCGCCAAGCGGCGCGGCGGCTCGACCGGATCGCGGCCGAACACCCCCTGCTCGGCGAGGCGCTGGCGGCACTGGACCGCGCGGTGATCGAGGCGAGCGAGGCCGAGGACAGGCTCGCCGGCGCCGCAGAGGCGATGCGCTTCGACCCGGCCCGGCTCGAAGCCGCCGAGACTCGGCTGTTCGAGCTGCGTGCGCTGGCCCGTAAGCATCGGGTCGATCCCGACAGCCTCGCGACATTGCGCGACGAACTGGCGGGGCGGCTGGAGCGGATAGAGGCGGGGGACGCCGGAATTTCAAAGCTCGAATCCGATGCGAGAAATACACGACAGGCCTATGAAAAAGCGGCAGAAGAGCTGAGCGATGCCCGCCGCGTCTCGGCGCAGCGGCTCGATGCAGCGGTCGCGGCCGAGCTGGCACCGCTCAGACTCGACGCCGCGCGCTTCCGCACCATGGTCGATACACTGCCCGAGAGCGGCTGGTCCGCTGCGGGACGCGACCGGGTCGAGTTCGCCATATCCACCAACCCTGGCGCGCCCTTCGCGCCGCTGATCAAGATCGCCAGCGGCGGCGAGCTGTCGCGCTTCATCCTGGCACTCAAAGTGGCGCTGGCCGAGCAGGGTTCGGCGACGACGATGATCTTCGACGAGATCGACCGCGGCGTCGGCGGCGCCGTCGCCGATGCGATCGGCGAGCGACTGAAACGACTGTCGAAGGATGCCCAGCTTCTTGTCGTCACCCACAGCCCACAGGTTGCGGCGCGCGGGGCCAGCCACTGGCTGATCGCCAAGAGTCACGACGGCCTCGTCACCCGTACCGGCGTCCGCCCGCTGGACAGCGCCCAACGGCAGGAGGAAATAGCCCGAATGCTCTCCGGTGCCGAAGTCACCGCCGAAGCCCGCGCCCAGGCAATGCGGTTGATCGAGGCCGCGTGAAGACGATCGGGCTGATCGGCGGGATGAGCTGGGAAAGCTCCGCTGAATATTATCGCATCATCAACCGGGACGTGCAGCGGCGGCTGGGCGGCGTCCATTCGGCGCGGAGCCTTATGCTCTCGGTCGATTTCGGAGACATCGAGAAGCTCCAGCATGCAGGCGACTGGGACGCGCTGACCGCCGAAATGGTCGCCGCCGCCCAGTCGCTCGAACGCGGTGGCGCCGATTTCATCGTCCTGTGCACCAACACGATGCATCGCATGGCCGGCGCGATGGAAGCCGGCGTCGCCATCCC
>SCUQ01000471.1 GCA_004297635.1 Rhizorhabdus sp.
GGCCAGCGCGGCGCGGCGCTTCAGCAGCGGCTTGGCGACACCGAAGACGAGCAGCGCGACGACGAGCAGGGCAGACAGGTTGCGGGCAAGGGTCGATACCCAGGGCGCGTCCCACCAGTTCGGCTTGACCTCGGCCTCCTCGGCGACGGCGAAGCTGCGGGCGGACAGCGCCACCACATCGCCACGCGCCTGATCGGCGCCGACCGCGCCCCGCACGAGCGTCTCGATCGAGGCGATCTCGGCGCGGCTGAACTTGCGGCTGCCTTCGCGCAGCGCCACCGCCACCGACAGCCGCTTGACGGTGCCGACGGGCGCGCGGGTCACGGAGACTTCGCGGCCGAGTTCATAGGTGCGGTTGTAGTTTTCGGAAGTCTTGTTGGCGTTGGCCGCATCGGTCGTGCCGGGTGCGGGCACGGTCTGGTTCGGCGCAGCCGTCACCTGGCTGGCGGCCGGCGGCTGGTTCGACAGCGCGCCCGGAATGCCGCTGGCTTCGCCGCCGGCGCCATTCTTGTCGCCGGTCCACGCACCCTGTTCGGTGCGGACCACGGCGGTGTCCTTGGGGAAGCTTTCGCGCGTCGCCTGCGTCTCGGTGAAATCGACATCGGCATGGACTTCGGCGGTGAAATTGCCGGGGCCGACGATCGGGGTCAGGATCTTGTTGAGCGCGTCCAGATAACGCTGCTCGATCTTGGTCTGGATATCGACCTGGCGGGTCGATGCGGCGCTCATCGGGTCGCTGCCCGATGCCGACAGCAGCCGGCCCGCCTGGTCGACCACCGAAACGCCGTCGGGCGTCAGGTTCGGCACCGAAGACGCGACCAGATGGACGATCGCCTGGACCTGCGAGTCCGCCAGGGCGCGGCCGGCGCGCAGGCGCAGCATCACCGAAGCCTGCGGCCGGGCCTCGTCGCGCAGGAACACGCTCGGTTGGTCGGCGGCGACATGGACCTTGGCGCTCTCGACCGCGTCGATCGCCTCGATCGTCCGGGCGAGGTCCATCTCGCGGGCGGTGCGCAGCTTCTCGCCCTCGACCGCGCGGCTGGCGCCGAGCGGAAGCGACGAGATCAGCGCGTCGCCATCGGGGGCCGACTTGGGCAGGCCCTGTTGGGCGAGCAGCATCTTCGCCTGGTAGAAGCTGGTTTCCGGAACGGTCAGCGATCCGGTGCTGCGATCGATCTCATAGGGGATGTTGGCGGCCTTCAGCGCGTCGGCGACGGCGGCCTTGTCGCCATCGCCCATCCCGGCGAACAGGTCGCGCTGCGGGGCGCCCGACATGGTCGACCAGAGCAGGGCGGCGCCGCCGAGCAGGCCGATCAGGCCCATCATCGGCAGGCTGCGCTGCAGCGCCGGCTGCGCGGCGAAATCCTTGATCCGGTCGAGCACGGCGCCGGTGCCGACGCCGGGGGCGGACGACGCGGCGAGCGCGGGAGCGGTGGCGGGGGAGGGGATGATGTCAGCCATGGATTATACCGGCATGCTCATGATGTCCTTATAGGCGGACAGGAGTTTGTTGCGGACCTGCAGGGTGGCCTGGAAACCGACGCTGGCCTGTTCGCGCTGGAGCATGACGGCGGCGATGTCGGTCGTTTCGCCGCGCTCGTAGCTCTCGGTGATCTGGCTCGCCTTGGCCTGCTGGTTGTTCACTTCGGTCAGCGCGCCGCGCAGCGTGGCGGTGAAGCCGCCATCGGGTGCGCTGGTGGTGGTGCCGATCTGGCCGACGCCGGCGAGCGGGTTGGTCGCGGGCGCGGCGGCAGCCTTCTGCAGCGCGCTGTTCTGCTGCAGGATGGCGTTGCGCATCGCCAGAAGATTGCTGGTGTTGACGGTGGTCATCTAGCCCTCCCTCAAGCCACGTCGCGCATGTCTGCGCCGCGGGCCACGGCCCGCATATCGGCAATACGATAGCGCAGGGTGCGTTCGGAAATGCCGAGCCGCTGGGCGGCCCGGAGCCGGTGGCCGCCGGTGGCGGCAAGCGCTTCCTCGATCGCGCGGGCCTGGCTCAGGCGGCGGGCATCGGCCAGGCGGACCGGGGCGGCGTCCGCCATCAGCGGTGCCGGTGCGGTCTCGTTGGCGGCGATCGGGCGGGGCTGCGCGGCGGCGGCACCCGACATCGCGTCGATCATCAGGTCGGCGGCCTCGATGCGCGGGCCGTCCCGCATCAGCATGGCGCGCTGCAGGACGTTTTCCAGTTCGCGAACATTGCCGGGCCAGTCGTGGGTCATCAGCCGGTCGAGCGCCGCTGCGGTCGGCCAGGCGATATCCTCATGCTCGGGGGTGTGGCGCAGCAGCAGCGCGGCGGAAATCGCGCGGATGTCCTGGCGGCGCTCGCCGAGCGGCTTGATCGTCAGCGGCATCACGTTGAGCCGCCAGTAGAGATCGGCGCGGAAACGGCCGGCCTCGACTTCGGCGGCCAGGTCCCGGTTGCCGGCGGCGATGACGCGGACATCGACGGCGATCGGCGCGGTCGCGCCGACCGGAAGCACTTCGCGCTCCTGGAGCGCGCGGAGCAGCTTCGCCTGCAGGGCCAGCGGCAGCTCGGCGATTTCGTCGAGCAGCAGCGTGCCCCCCTCGGCGGCGCGAAACAGGCCCTCGCCGGCGCCCACCGCGCCGGTGAAGGCGCCTTTCTGGTGGCCGAACAGCATGGCCTCGAGCATCGTCTCGGGCAGCGCGGCGCAGTTGACCGCGACGAACGGCTTGTCGGCGCGGGGGCTCGCGGCGTGGATATAGCGGGCGACGCCTTCCTTGCCGGTGCCGGTCTGGCCGAGCAGCAGCACCGTGGCATCGCTGCGGGCGACGCGGGCGGCCAGGCTCAGGAAGCGGGCGCTGTCCGGCTCGCCGCAGGACGGCATGATGCGCGGGCGGATCAGTTCGGCGATCAGCGCATGCCCGAACGCCATGTCCTCGAAGCCGAAGACGATCGTGACGGGGCGGCCGATCTTGGCCCGGCGCAATATGGGCGCGCCGTCGGCGAAGTCGATCAGGATATCGTGCTGGCGGGCGATCCCGGCCTCGGTGAGGTGCAGGATGCGCTGGGCGGTGCGGTCGCCATCGCGGATCGGCGCGGCGGCGGGATCGATCAGCACGGTGTCGATCCCCGCGCCCGCCAGCCAGGCGACGAGCGTGGGATGCGAACCCTGTGCTTTCTCGCTGATGCCGATCATCGTCATGGCGGTCCCTTGCGGATCGACGTGCCAGCCACGCCAATTCCTTGCCCGACATGCTTACCGCCGCATTAACTTAAAAAGTCTTAATAGACCGCGCGCCGTGCCCGCCCAGGCCCGTGCCCGACGCGCGCGGGCGCGCGTACGCCGCGCGTAGGGTGGTACCATCTATCTGAATAATAATGGTTTTCTTAGGAGCGGCAAAAAGCTTCTTATCCCTTGGTCGAAGCGGCAAAAAATTGCCGAGGGCGTGTTTGCCGCCCGGGCGATGCAGGGTGCAGATCGGTGCCCCGGCCAAGGCGCGATGAAAAAATCGAAAAAATATCCGTGTTATTTAAATGAGTTAATCGGAAAATTCGCAAAAAATCGGTCGTGGTGAATTTTCCTGGTTAAAGCAGGGGTAAGCACGGCCGTTAATGGGATCGAGGCGAGAACGGCCAGCACCGGATCGTCGCCTGCTTTTTAAACTTGGTTTTAGAAACAAGGACTGATCCAATG
>SCUQ01000472.1 GCA_004297635.1 Rhizorhabdus sp.
GAGCTCTCGAAGCTCCTCGAAGAGAAGTGGGGCGTTTCGGCCGCTGCGGCGGTTGCGGTTGCGGCCCCGGCCGGCGGCGGCGCGGCTGCTCCGGCGGCTGAGGTCAAGGACGAGTTCGACGTGATCCTGACCGGCGACGGCGGCAAGAAGATCAACGTGATCAAGGAAGTCCGCGCGATCACCGGCCTGGGCCTGACCGAAGCCAAGACCCTGGTCGAGTCGGCTCCGAAGGCCGTCAAGGAAGGCGTCAACAAGGACGAGGCCGAGAAGATCAAGAAGCAGCTCGAGGAAGCCGGCGCGACCGTCGAACTCAAGTAAGCTTCTCAAGCTTCCTTCGCTTCGGCGAAACCGAAAGGGCGGCTCCGCAAGGGGCCGCCCTTTTTGCGTGCGAAAGCTCCAGCCGCGCCTGCCCCCGAACGCGCAACCCAGTCTTCCGGCGGGAAGTGCGACGGCGACAGGTTTTAATTCGATAATTCTCGAAATATAAATTGACGGCCAATATCTGGACGCTATTTCGATTCTTCTGGAAAGGTAGCATTGATGAATGGTCTCACACCGCAGGTCTGGGCGGTCGATGCGCTGGCGGCGCTGGCGCATGAAACGCGGCTGGCGGTGTTCCGCATGTTGGTGACGGCTGGGCCGGATGGCATGATCGCCGGCGCGATCGCCGAGCAGACAGGCGTGCCGCCATCGACGATGTCGCATCATCTGGCGACGCTGGAACGGGCCGGGCTGGTCCAGGCGCGGCGGGAAAGCCGGCTGATCCATTACAGTGCAGATTATCCGGGCATGCGCCGCCTGCTCAGCTTCCTGATGCAGGATTGCTGCCAGGGCGCCCCGGAAATGTGCGCCGACCTGTCCACCATTCTGCGCTGTCCGCCCGTGCAGTCCGCGAACGTTTGAGGCCCCTCATGTCAGACCAGACCCATCCCGACAGGATCTACAATGTCCTGTTCCTGTGCACGGGCAACAGCGCCCGATCGATCCTGGGCGAGGCGATCCTGAACCAGCTGGGCGAGGGCCGCTTCAGGGCCTATAGCGCCGGAAGCCAGCCCAAGGGCGAGGTTCACCCGATGGCGCTGTCGCTGCTGGCCGGGCTGGGCCATGACATAAGCGGCCTCCGGTCGAAGAGCTGGGATGCCTTTTCCGGCCCCGATGCGCCCGCCTTCGATTTCATCTTCACCGTCTGCGATAATGCCGCGGGCGAGACATGCCCGGTCTGGATCGGCCACCCGATGACCGCCCACTGGGGCATCGAGGACCCCGCCGCCGTCGAAGGCCCCGGCCAGCGCGAAGCCTTCCTACAGGCCTTCCGCTATCTGCAACATCGCATCGAGCTGTTCCTGGCGCTGCCGCTTGGGGACATCGACGCGCCGACGACGAAGCAGCGGCTGAAGGATATCGGCAGGGCCGACGGCGCCAGCAGCGGAGCAAGCGCATGACCGACATCATCATCTACCACAATCCGGACTGCGGCACGTCCCGCAACGCGCTGGCCATGATCCGCAATGCCGGGATCGAGCCGCATGTCGTGGAATATCTGAAGACGCCGCCGTCGCGGGCGATGCTGGAAAGCCTGATCGCGCGGGCGGGGATGACGCCCCGCGCGCTGCTCCGCGAAAAGGGCACGCCCTATGCCGAACTGGGGCTGGACGACCCAGCGCTGAGCGACGCGCAGCTGATCGACGCGATGATGGCGCACCCGATCCTGATCAACCGGCCGCTGGTCGCCTCTCCGCTGGGCGTGAAGCTGTGCCGGCCGTCCGAGGCAGTGCTCGACATCATCCCGGGCGCGCATCGCGGCGCGTTCGCCAAGGAGGATGGCGAGCAGGTGATCGACGCCGGCGGCAATCGCGTGGCGGGCGCGGACGGCGCGCGATCATGACCGCGTCGCCCCGGCGCGATCGCCTGTCGTTCCTCGATCGCTACCTCACCCTCTGGATCTTCCTGGCGATGGCGGCCGGGATCGCCCTGGGCTCCGGCCTGCCCGGCCTGCCCGCGGCGATCGACCGCCTGTCATGGGGCAGCACCAACATCCCCATCGCCATCGGCCTGATCCTGATGATGTATCCGCCGCTGGCGCGGGTACGCTATGATCAGCTGCCGCGCGTGTTCGACGACAGGCGGGTGCTGGCGATATCGCTGATCCAGAACTGGATCATCGGCCCGGTGCTGATGTTCGCGCTGGCGGTGATATTCCTGTCCGACAAGCCCGAATATATGACCGGGCTGATCCTGATCGGGCTGGCCCGCTGCATCGCCATGGTGATCGTGTGGAACCAGCTGGCCCGGGGCGACAACCAGTATGTCGCGGCGCTCGTCGCGTTCAACTCGATCTTCCAGATCCTGTTCTTCAGCGTCTATGCGTGGTTCTTCCTCGCCTTCCTGCCTCCGCTGTTCGGCCTGGAGGGCAGCGTCGTCCAGGTCGGCTTCGGCACGATCGCCCAGGCGGTGCTGATCTATCTCGGCATCCCGTTCCTGGCCGGGTTCCTGACCCGCCGATGGCTGAGCCGGGCCAAGGGCGACATTTGGTACGAGCAGCGCTTCCTGCCTAAGATCGGCCCGGTCACGCTGGTCGCGCTGCTGTTCACGATCGTCGCGATGTTCAGCCTGAAGGGCGGCGAGATCGTGTCGCTGCCGGGCGACGCCACCCGTATCGCCATCCCGCTGACGATCTATTTCGTCGTCCTGTTCAGCATCAGCTTCTTCATGGGCAAGCTGATCGCCAGCGATTATCCGCGCACCACGGCGGTCGCCTTCACCGCGGCGGGCAATAATTTCGAGCTGGCGATCGCCGTCGCCATCGCCGCCTTCGGGCTCGCTTCCCCGGTCGCCTTCGCCGCGGTGATCGGGCCGCTGGTGGAGGTGCCGGTGCTGATCCTGCTGGTCAATGTCGCCTTCTGGTTCGGGCGGCGCTGGTTTCCCGACAGCGTTCCCGCCGACGGGCGCGCGTGACGGAGCGTCGACCTTGACCGAATTCCGCTATCTGCGCGGCCTGGGCGAGGCCGATCATCTGCCCGCGTTCCGGCCGCAGCACGCGCATCGCGCACCGGCCGCCGGTCTGGGCGAAACCGCGCCGCCGCCCCGCATCCTGCTGCTCTACGGATCGCTGCGCGAACGATCCTATTCGCGGCTCGTCGTCGAGGAATCGGCGCGTCTGCTGCGCTATTTCGGCTGCGAGACGCGCATCTTCGATCCATCGGACCTGCCGCTGCCCGATCGGGTGCCCGATGACGATCATCCCGCGGTCGCCGAACTGCGCGCGCATTCGATGTGGTCCGAGGGCCAGGTGTGGTGCAGCCCGGAACGCCATGGCCAGATCACCGGCATCATGAAGACCCAGATCGATCATCTGCCGCTGGCCTATCGGGGCATGCGCCCTACCCAGGGACGCACGCTGGCGGTGATGCAGGTGAGCGCCGGATCGCAATCGTTCAACAGCGTCAACACGCTGCGTGTTCTGGGCCGCTGGATGCGGATGTTCACCATCCCCAACCAGTCGTCCGTGGCGAAGGCCTATGAGGAATTCGACGCGGCCGGCCGGATGAGGCCATCGCCCTATTATGACCGGATCGTCGACGTGATGGAGGAACTGGTGCGCTTCACCGTGCTGATCCGCCCCCACGCCGACCAGCTGGTCGATCGCTATTCCGAGCGCAAGGACCGGAACGAACCGGCCGACACGCCGGTGGAAACCGCGCGGCTGGCGCCGCGCTGAACCGACGGCCGCACCGGCCCGCTATTTCCCCGACGTCATCACCGTCATCTTCCGCCCGGCGCCGCCGCTGATCAGCGTATCGGGGGTGACGACCACCGTCGTGCCGGGCACCACCACGCTGGCG
>SCUQ01000473.1 GCA_004297635.1 Rhizorhabdus sp.
TGAAAAGCACGCGCCCCGCATCGCGCATCGCGTCTCCACCACGCACCGGATGCGCCAGCAGGCCGGCCAGCCAGGCCCTCCCGATCGCGTCGACCGCCTGTCCGTGATCGTCTCGTCCGATCGCTGCGGCAGCCTCCTCCGCTCTGCCCTTTTGCCATAGCCGCTCTGTTGCCGGATCAAGCCGGCCCGCGCGTCGGGCGCGTTGCAGTCTCAGTTCAGCGGTGCCCCGATCCAGCGCCGGCGGAGAGCTCGCCATTAGCCGCCCCGCCCTGTTTCGTGCCCCCGCCTTACGCTTGCGTCCCGGTCTCGCCATGCCTGTGTCGCCTCCGATTAAACAAATTGCTTGCACGATCTTGATCAAGAATTACGGATGAGCACGATGCTTCCCCATGAAAAAATGCGTGGCCTCCGCGCCCGTTCTGGTCTGTCGATGCGGGCCTTTGCTGCGCGCCTCGGCGCTCCGCTCGACACACGCTATGCCTATTATGAAGAGAAGCGCTTCACCGGCCCGCTGCCGATCGACGCTGCGCGACAGATAGCCGCCGCGCTTCAGCCCTTCGGCATCGAACCCAATGAGGTGCTCGAACTGGCCGGCCTGGCCGTCGACGAGGCCGGCGCGGAGGCCGCCGCTGTCCGCCCCATGGTGCAATATGTCCGTCTGGATGTGGTCCTCCCTAATGCAGCAGCGCTGACCCGCATGTTCGAGACCATGCTGGAGAACGAAGTTCCGGCAGGCCGGAGGGACGCGCTTGCTCGAACGCTTGCTCTGCGGCTGCCAGCCGCGCTTCAGCGTGCCTCAACATCACCGCCGGTTGCGGTCTCCCGGCAAAATGGCGGAGACGATCCAGCATCTGCCGGGCGTCGGCGGCCTCGCCGGCCAGAATCGCGCACCTGATATCGCAGGCTGAACACGCCAGTTCACAGCCGGGCGAGGCCCGGAAAACAGGTTTTCCCATGATTCCACCGTTTTGTTCTTTTTTTGTTCTAATCGCGATTCCCTACATGTCTAGGATTTTTCCTATCGGATACGCAAAAAAAGACCCGCGACCGTTAGGTGCGGGCCGGTGATCAGGACGAGAATAAGGCGTCAGGCGAAGCGCGGCACTTCCCGGATCGAACGATAGGGCGCCGTCTCGCCGACTGGCGCGCCGACATGATAGGCGGCCTGCGGTTCACGCACGGCAACGGGATCGTCGGCGCGGAAATTGGGTGCGATCATCCAGGCCGGCGGCTTGGGGCGGGGCGTTTCGATGATCTGCATCGCCATGCTCACCAGCCCGTCAAAGGAGAGGCTCTCGGCCCTGTCCCACATCTGCGCCGTCATCATGTTCATCGCGACTCACCTTGTCCCTGCTGCCCTTGCGCGGTCTTTGCGCCCTTCTTTCGACCAAGAAAATAGGACTCCAGGCGAAGTTACAATTGTTGACAGCCTACCGGCTAAACGCCCGGAAATCTGATGTGAAGGTAGCCATATGATCGACATCGCCAGTCCCACCGCGCCCAAGATTCCAATTGACTTTGTACAAAAATATTGTATATGCCTGCGTCCACAGTTCGGAGCTGCGATGACCGCATATCAACCGATCGGCACCGATAGCCGCGAGGTCGCCGAGATCGATGCCCTGCA
>SCUQ01000474.1 GCA_004297635.1 Rhizorhabdus sp.
CGCCGATCGACACGCCCTTCGCCGCGGCCAGGAAGCTGTCCTTCTGGCAGATCAGCGAGCCGCCGATCTCGTCTAGCTTGATCGGCAGGATCGCGCCCGGCGTGGGCGAGGCGAAGGCGACGCGCGCCTTGCCGCTGCCCTGATGGGTGAAAACCGTGGTGAACAGGCTCTCGCCGGTGATGAGGCGTTTGCCGGCGCCAAGCAGCTTGCCCATGAACCCGCCATCGGCGCCGCCGCTGCCATCGCCAAACACGGTCGTCATCGTGATGCTGGCATCTTTCCATACCAGCGCGCCGGCTTCCGCGACGGCGCTCTCGCCGGGATCGAGTTCGATCTCGAGGAACTGGAGTTCCTGCCCCTTGATCTCATAGTCGATGTCGTCGGCGACGCCGGGATTGCGGACGTGATGCTGGGGCTGCTGCTGCCAGGGGCTTTCGAAAGGCATAAGGGCTCCGACGTTTCACCGCTCCTCGACTGGGGCGGTTGGTAAGCGGCCTGATTAGCAGACTTGGTGCGTGCGCCAATATGACATCATCGCCGCGCCGCCCACCGCTGCGCCGCGTCGATCCAACGGGGTGGAACGGTGGCGACATCGCGTCCTGCCCGGGCGATGACGTTCCGCGCGCCTTGCCATCCCGCGCTGCAGCGACTAAAGGCGCGCCCATCTTCCCACGAACCATAAAATGGAGCCGCTCGGCCATGGCGACCGAACGTACTTTCTCGATCATCAAGCCCGATGCGACCCGTCGCAACCTGACGGGCGCCGTCACTGCGAAGCTGGAAGAGGCCGGCCTGCGCGTCGTCGCTTCCAAGCGTATCCACATGACCAAGGAGCAGGCAGAGGGCTTCTACGCTGTCCACAAGGAGCGGCCCTTCTTCGGCGAGCTGGTCAATTTCATGATCTCCGGCCCGGTCGTGGTCCAGGTGCTCGAAGGCGAGAACGCGGTTGCGCGCAACCGCGAGGTGATGGGCGCCACCAACCCGGCGAACGCCGATGAGGGCACGATCCGCAAGACCTTCGCGGAATCGATCGAGGCCAATTCGGTCCATGGCTCCGACAGCCTCGAGAATGCCGGGATCGAGATCGCCTATTTCTTCAAGCCCGAAGAAATCGTCGGCTGACATGACCGGCCCCGTCATCCGACGGGCCGGACCGGAGGATGCCGCCGCGCTGGCGATGATCGGCGCGGCGACCTTCCTTGAATCCTATGCGCATATGATCCGGCTCGCCGACATGCTCCAGCATGTCGCGGCCAAGAGCGGCGCCGAAGCGTATCGCGCCTTCGCGGCTGACGCGGGCTGCGCGCTGTGGATCGCCGAACTGCCAAGCACGGCCGCGCCGGTCGGCTATGCGGTACTGACGCCGCCCGACCTGCCGATCGACACGGACGACGGCGATATCGAGCTGCGGCGGATCTACCTCCTGTCGAAATGGCAGGGCGGGGGGCTGGGCCGGCGGCTGATCGAGGCATCGGTCGCCCATGCCCGCGCGGCCGGCAAGCGTCGCTTCCTGATCGGTGTCTATTCGGGCAATGACGGTGCGATCGGCTTCTATCGCCGAATGGGATGCGACCTGGTGGGCAGGCGGCGCTTTCAGGTGGGCGACGCGGTGTTCGACGACCTGATCTTCGGGATGGAGCTCTGACCGCCGGCGCCGTGGCCTTGATCCGACGTCTGGGTGTTGGCCCTTCGTCCGATGATGTCCGGTCAGAATTCCATCATCGCCGCCAATTTCGCCGGCGCGGCCATCCGCCAGCTTTCCCGCAGGCGATGCTCGACTTGATCCCAATCCGTATCGGGCTGGTCCAGCCTGATGCCCACCCAGCCCGAAGGGCCGAGATAGGGCGGCTTGAAATAGATATCCGGATCGAGATCGATCAGCATCTCCTGCTCCTCGATCCCGCTGGTCTTGACCAGGACGGCGGTGCGGTCGTCGCCATGATGATCATGCCAGAAATAGGCGAACATTCGCTTGTCGGCGACCCGCCAGCAGGGCGATCCGTGCGATATCTTCTCTTCGACCTGCGGCAGCGCCGATGCCAGCTTGCCAACCCGCGCATGGACGGCCTTCGGATCGTCGGACGCCATCACTTCATCCCCTTGTGGCGGGCTTTCCACAGCGCGTCGAGCCGCGCGCCCGCCATCTCCGGAGGTGATCGCCCGATCAGCGAGATGCCGCGCAGCCTGAGCGAGGTTCCGCCGAGAAAGCTGCTGCTGACGCCATAGCCGACATCGTACAACGTCACATCCTCCGCGACCTCGCCGTCGACGGTGAAACGGGTGGTGATCGCGACAGGCACGCGCGCGTCGCCGCGTGGCTTCTCCTCTTCGCCGGCGGCGCGGCGGGCCTTCTTCAGCCCGTCCTCGAACCAACTGGCCTCGATGCGGGGATCGGTGCTGTCGACCGGATCGAGGCCCAGCGCCTTCGGGAAAGCGATGGTCTGGCCCTGGATAACCTGGTTGCCGGTGGCTTCGAGGGCGAGCCGGTCGCCATCCTTCTCGACACTGGAGCGCAGCACGAGGCTGCGCGCCTTGATGTTCGCGGCGCGGCTTTCGGCGTTGTGCGTCTCCTCGCTATGGCGGCGCTCGCTATAGTTGTTCCACAAGGTGAGTCCCGAGATCACCAGCGCGGAAACACCCAGTATTTCGGCCAGGGTGAGCCATCGTAACCTGCGGCGCCGTTCGGCGGCCTCGACGCTTTCGTCAGCCATGCCTGCGGATATAGGACGCCAGCGCCTCGGGATAAAGACGGTGCTCCTCGGTCAGCACCCGATCGGCCAGGCTTTCGGCGGTATCGCCGGGCAGGATCGGCACGCGCGCCTGCGCGATCACCTCCCCATCGTCGAGTTCGGCGGTGACGAGATGCACCGAGCAGCCGCCTTCCGCATCGCCCGCTGCGATCGCCCGGCCATGGGTATCGAGCCCCTTGTAGAGCGGCAGCAGCGAGGGATGGATATTGACCATATGGCCCGCCCATCCGGCGACGAAGCCGGGGCTCAATATCCGCATATAGCCTGCCAGCGCGACATAGCGGGCCCCCGCCCGGCGCAGTTCGGCATCGATGATCGCATCGAAATCCTCCCGGCTCAGCCCCTTATGACTGTGCGCGAAGGTGGTGATGCCGGCGGCGCGGGCGGTGGCAAGGCCGGCGGCTTCGGGCTTGTTCGACGCGACCAGCACGACTTCATAGGGGCAGTCGTCGCTGCGCGCGGCATCGATCAGCGCGGCCATGTTGCTGCCGCGACCCGAAATCAGGATGGCGAGGGGGGCTTTGGTCATCTTACACAAACTCCCGCGCATCCTGAGGAGCCATTGAGCCTGGCGAAATAGCGTCTCGAAGGATGCTTCGAGATGCGCCTTCGCCTTCGCTCAGTCGCTCCTCAGGATGAGCGGTCGAGAACATTCCTATCCCAGATGCGTCGCCGACCAGGCGCCGCGCGCGCTCCAGGTCTCGTCGCCGCCCTTCACGGTGCAGCCCTTCTCGCCGGCCTCGATCCTGCCGACGGTCAGCACGGTTTCACCGGCTTCGGCCAGCGCCTGCGTCACCGTCGCGACATCGGCTTGGTCGACGACCACTGCCATGCCGACCCCGCAGTTGAAGGTGCGCGCCATCTCCTCGGGCTCGATATGCCCCTGCGCCTGGAGGAAGGCCATCAGCCGGGGTTGTTCCCAGCCATCGGCATCGACATGGGCGTGGAGGCCATCGCGGAGCACGCGCGGGATATTTTCGAGCAGGCCGCCGCCGGTGATGTGCGCCATCGCCTTGACCTTGCCGGCGCGGACCAGCGGCAGCAGCGATTTCACATAGATGCGGGTAGGCTCCATCAGCGCGTCGATCAGCAGCACGTCCTGATCGAACAGGGCGGGGCGATCGAGCTTCCAGCCCTTATCGGCAGCGAGGCGCCGGACCAGCGAATAGCCGTTGGAATGAACCCCGGAGGAGGCAAGGCCGAGGATGACGTCGCCCGCCGCCAGCCTGTCGCCGGTCAGCTGCTCGCCGCGCTCGACCGCGCCGACGCAGAAGCCGGCAAGGTCATAGTCGCCATCGGCATACATGCCCGGCATTTCGGCGGTCTCGCCGCCGATCAGCGCACATCCGGCCTGCTTGCAGCCCTCCGCGATCCCGGCGATCACCCGCTCGGCAACGCCATTGTCGAGCCGGCCGGTGGCGAAATAATCGAGGAAAAAGAGCGGCTCGGCGCCCTGTACGATCAGATCGTTGGCGCACATCGCGACCAGATCGATTCCGACGCCGTCATGCCGGCCGCTGTCGATCGCGAGCTTCAACTTGGTGCCGACGCCATCATTCGCAGCGACGAGGAGCGGATCCTTATAGCCTGCCGCCTTTGGATCGAAAAAGCCGCCGAACCCGCCCAGATCGGCATCGGCGCCCGGGCGACGGGTCGATTTGGCGAGCGGACCGATCGCCCTGACGAGCGCATTGCCCGCCGCGATCGAGACGCCGGCCTTGGCGTAGGTATAGGATTCCGGGGTATCGCTCATTGTATTCCCTCCAAACCCGCTCATCCTGAGGAGCCATTGAGCGACGTTGAAATCCATATCGAAGGGCGCGCTTCGAGATGGATATCCGCCGTCGCTCGGCCCCTCCTCAGGATGAACGGTGGGGCTGATAGAAATTGATGCAGGAGCCCCTAACCACATCGTACTTGGATTTCCACGGCCAAGTCGCCAAAAGGCACTTCGTGACTGTCATCGACCGACTTTTCCGCCCCGTGCCGATTTCGATCCTGTGCGTCGTCCTGTTCGCCGCCGGACTCGCCTTCGCGCAGCTGGAACGGCCCGATGACCGGGGCGTCGCGCCGATCGACGGCTCGGGCAGCTATGAGGTCAGCGGTGTCCATGTCGATGTCGCCGCGCGCAATGCCGATCAGGCGCGCAACGGCGGCTGGCGCGAGGCACAGCGCAAGGGCTGGAAGATGCTGTGGGCGCGGGTGAACGGAAAACCGGTCGAAAATGCGCCCGGCCTGCCCGATTCGACGCTGGATTCGATCAGTGGCGGCATCGTCGTCGAAAAGGAGCAGATCGGCCCCAACCGCTATATCGCGACGCTGGGCGTGCTGTTCGATCGCGCCCGCGCCGGAGAACTGCTGGGGGTGAAGGGGGCGATGCGGCGGTCGGCGCCGATGCTCGTCATCCCGGTACAGTGGAGTGGTGCCACACCGATCAGCTTCGAGCGGCGGACCGAATGGCAGAAGGCTTGGGCGCGCTTCCGGTCGGGCAACAGCCCGATCGATTATGTCCGCGTGTCGGGTACGGGCGCCGATCCGGTGCTGCTCAACGCCGCGCAGAGCCGGCGGCCGGGGCGGGGCTGGTGGCGGATGCTGCTCGACCAATATGGCGCCGCCGACATCGTGGTTCCGGAGGTCACACTGTTCCGGCAATGGCCCGGCGGCCCCGTGATCGGCAAATTCGTCGCGCGTCACGGCCCGGATGGGGCGGTCATCGACAGCTTCACCCTGACCGCCGAAAATGCCGATGCCATGCCTGCCATGCTCGATCGCGGTGTCGACAGGATCGACCGGTCCTACACGAGGGCGCTGCAGGAAGGCGCCTTCCGCGCCGACAAGTCCCTCGTCATCGAAACGCCCGCCGAAGAGGTGCCGATCGACGATGTGCTCGCCGAGATCGCGTCCGCGGCAACCGCGACGATCACCGTCCAGGCCGATACGCCCGATGCCGCCACGCTGCGCAGCACGGAGGGCGCCCTGCGCGGCATGACCGGTGTCACCGGCGTGCAGACCGGCAGCCTGGCGCTCGGTGGCGTTTCCGTCTTTCGGATAAGCTTCTCGGGGCCACCGGCCGCGTTCCGCGAAGCGCTGGCGGCGCGCGGCTGGCAGGTCGAGGATGCGGCCGGTGGCCTGCGCATCCGGCGCGGCGGCGTTACCCCACCCGCGCAATGACGGACCAGATCGCGCTGCCCTTTGCCTGGCCCGCCGAAGAGGACGAACGCGACTTCATCATCAGCGACGCGAACGAGGCAGCGGTTCGTCACCTCGAACATTGGTCGCTCTGGCCGGTGATGGCGACGATCCTGACGGGACCGCGAAAGTCGGGACGCAGCCTGCTCGGCCGTATCTTCGCGGCCAAGACCGGCGGACGCTTCATCGACGAAGCCGAGGATCAGGATGAGGAGCGGCTGTTCCATGCCTGGAACGCGGCCCAGGCCGATCGCAAGCCGCTGCTGCTCGCCGCTGATCTGCCCCCGGCCAAATGGCGAATCCGGCTGCCCGACCTGCGCTCGCGGCTGCTCGCCAGCCCGATCGTGGCGATCGAGGAACCCGACGAGAAGCTGATGGGCGCGCTGATCGAAAAGCTGATCCAGGCACGGGGGCTGGCCGCCCGGCCCGAGGTGGTGCGCTATGTCCAGCTCCGGATCGAGCGCAGCTATATCGCGATCGGGCGAATCGTCGATGCGCTGGACGAGGCGGCATTGGCGCGGCGGCGTCCGATCACGCTCGCGGTGGCGCGCGAGGCCCTTGCGACGATGGGTGTCACGGAGGATACATATAGACTGCTATAGTGGACGGTCATGGAACATATCGATCAAGCGCAGCATGATGATGAGTTGGTGGGGGGGATCGCGCCCGCCGAGCCGATCGTCCCGCGCGAGCGCTATTTCAACCGTGAGCTGAGCTGGCTGGCCTTCAATCAGAGGGTGCTGGAGGAAGCTTCGAATCGCGCCCATCCGTTGCTGGAGCGACTGCGGTTCCTGTCGATCTCGGGGAACAATCTCGACGAATTCTTCATGGTCCGCTTCGCGGGCCTTAGGGCGCAGCAGCTGGAGGAGGTCGAATCGATCTCGCCCGACGGGCTGACGCTGCATCAGCAGATCGAGGGCGCCAGCGACCGCGCCGACCAGCTGATCACCGACCAGCAGCGCGTATGGGACCAGCTGCGCGCCGAGCTGGACGCCGCCGGCATCGTCGTGCTGGAGGAATCCGAAATCGAGGGCAGGGACGCCGAGTGGCTGGAAGGCCATTTCCGCAACCAGATCTTCCCGGTGCTGACGCCGCAGGCGCTG
>SCUQ01000475.1 GCA_004297635.1 Rhizorhabdus sp.
CGGTCGAACACGCGTTCATTGATCGATTCGTTCCGCGCGCCGCCCGGAATCGCCGATCCCGCGAGCAGACAAAACAGCAGCGAGAGGCTGGCCAGGCGGCGCATCAGCCGCGCGGTCCGGCACAGCGCAGCGTCAATTGCCGCGCCAGAACATCATATTGGGCCTCGCTACAGCGATCGAGCCGATCGCGTCCGATCGACACGACCGGCCAGGCCTGCTGCTGGCGTATCTTCTTCCGGACGACGATATCGTCAGGCTCGCCCGGGTCGACCGGAAAGGCCTCGCCACCGGCGAAGTCGGCGGTACGGACGGGAAGGCTGGAATAATCGAAAGTGCCGATGGCCGCAGGCCGTGCGAAGCGCAGTCGCGCGATCGGGCGCTCGATCCCGAAGGCGGCGATCATCGTTCCGCCGTCGCTGAGCCGCCCGCCATATTCGCGCGCAAGGATCGCACCGGCGGAGCCGGTCGCGACGCTGTCCTTCCGCTCCAGCGAGAACTGGACGAGGATCGATTGGCGTCCGACGGCCAATCTGGTCTGCGGACCATGCTCATCATCATCGTCGATCAGAAAGGTCGCGCTGCGCTCGGGCGGCGATGCATCCGCCCTGACGAAGCGGATCGTCGCATAAGGCAGCAGGCCTATGCCGATCTCTCCATCGACTCCATGGCAGCAGGGGCGGCCATGCGATGCGACGGTCACGAGCATCTCCCTGCGGTTGAGGGTGATCGGGGCAGCCGCCTCTATGCTGGGGAGCGTCTCGCGGCCCACAAGCCCTTCCAGGCCGCTCTCAAAGCGGAATCGCCCATTCGGCGGCCGGTTGCGAAGCCGCTCCGCGGCATCGGGATTGAGCTCGATCAGTCGCTTCTGATCAAGGGCGACGCGCAGTCTGAGTGCAACCTCGCCGATCCGGACGGCGATCACCGGATCGGCCATATCGAGCAGCAATTCGCCGGTGGGCGGGGGAGGCCCGCGTTCCGCCACCGCAGTTGCCGGAAGCGCGGCCAGGACGAGCAGCAACGCTACCCGCGCCGGTCCTACGCCCACCTCCTCGGCTCCGCTCAGCGCTGCCGCGAATAGCTGCGATAGGCTGGCGCGCTGACTGCGGCACGCCGGTTGCTGCTGCTGTAGCGCGGTCCACTATAACTGCGGCTGCGATAGGTGCGATGGCCCTTGTTGATCAGCGTATTGTACAGCGCGCCGCCGGCACCGCCGACCAAAGCGCCTTCACCGATGGACAGGCCGGGGATCACCGCCCCCGCGATAACGCCACCGGCGGCGCCGATGCCCGCGCCGCGCAGAATATGCGATGCGCTCTGGGCGGAAGCAGGCGCCGCGGCACCCAGGGACAGCAGGGCGGCGCTGCCAAGTATAAACATAGTCTTCATGGCAGTACTCCTTCAAGATCAGGTACAGCAACGGGTGAGAAATGACCCGGTTCCTGCGTTCATCCGGGAGCAAGGAAATAGTTGTCCGGCTCCGTCCTGGTCATTGAAGGTTCAGTTGATGAACCGCATATGGACAGCAGTAATGGAGGACATGCCATGCGCGCTACGCTGTGCCTAATTGGCGCTATGTTGATGACGACGGCCCTGCCGGTTCAGGCCGCGCGTCTCGCCCCGGAAGCCCGGATCGCGAAAGAACTGTCGGGAAGAGTGGCCGGGAAGCCGGTCGATTGCATCCCGCTGCACCAAATCCGGTCGACGGAGATTTTCGAGCGGACTGCGATCCTCTACAAGGTCGGAAGCACCTGGTATCTCGATCGGCCGACATCGGGGGCGAATTTCCTCGATCGGGACGATATTCTGGTGACGGACACACGCAGCCCGAATCTCTGCAGCATCGACATCGTGCGACTGATCGATCAGGGGACCCGCTTCCCCGGTGGATCGATCGGTCTTGGCTCGTTCGTTCCCTATAACAAGCCGAAGGGCTGATCCGGCCCATGGTCCGCGCGGTTCAGGCCGCGCGGTTCAATCGGCGGAGCTTTCGCCGCCAGACAGGCGATAGGCCAGTTCGCCATTGGCACCCGGCGTAATCATGACCAGCCGATAGGCCGCGTCGTCCGACATGCGGAGGCGAATCTTCACCGGCCCGGCGGTCTGATGCGGCATCTTCGTGGTGAGCTGCTCGTTGGCCGGCGTCGGGTTATGATCGCGGCGCGGCTCATTCGCCTGGGCAGCCGTGACGCTGCCGGCGGCAAGGGCGAGGGCGACAAGCAATTTGAACATGGCGAACGCTCCACCTGGTGAATGAAGCGCTAACCCCGTTTCGCCGCGGAGCATAATCACCAATTGTAACATCGCCGATGGTTCAATCGGCTTCGCCTGTCGACAGGGCAAAGAAAACGGGCCGCCATTGCTGGCGGCCCGTATCTGTTCCGGCAGTGCCGAAGCGGCTTAGCGCTTCGAGAACTGGAAGCTGCGGCGGGCCTTCGCCTTGCCGTACTTCTTACGCTCGACCGCGCGGCTGTCGCGGGTCAGGAAGCCGGCGGCCTTGATCGGCGCGCGCAGGATCGGCTCATATTTGGTCAGCGCCTGGCTGATGCCATGCTTGACCGCGCCGGCCTGGCCCGAAAGGCCGCCGCCCTTGACGGTGCAGATCACGTCATACTGGCCCTCGCGCTCGGAAACGCCGAACGCCTGGTTGATGACGAGACGCAGCGTCGGACGCGCGAAATAGACCTCCTGGTCACGGCCGTTGACAGTGATCTTGCCGGTGCCCGGCTTGATCCACACGCGGGCGACAGCGTCCTTACGACGGCCGGTCGCGTAGGCACGGCCCTGCGCGTCGATGATCTGCTCACGCAGCGGCGTGACGGGGATGACGTGGTTGGAGACGGGCGGTGCCGCCTCTTCAGTCGTATAGCCGGCGTCCGAAGCGGCGGGAGCAGCTGCGGCCGGGGCGGGGGCCTCGGCGCCGGTCAGCGCGGCGAGGTCGGAAAGCGACTGGCGGTTATCGGACATTATGCGCCCACCTTGTTCTTGCGGTTCATCGACGCGATGTCGAGCACTTCGGGGTTCTGGGCGGCGTGCGGATGCTCGGTGCCCTTGAAGATGCGCAGGTTGCGCATCTGCTGGCGGCCGAGCGGGCCGCGCGGGATCATGCGTTCGATCGCCTTTTCCAGCACGCGCTCGGGGAAACGACCCTCGAGGATCTTGTCCGCATGGGCTTCCTTGATGCCGCCGGCATAACCGGTGTGGCGATAATAGACCTTCTGCGACAGCTTCTTGCCGGTGAAGCGCACCTTCTCCGCATTGATGATGATGACATTGTCACCACAATCGATGAACGGGGTATAGCTCGGCTTGTGCTTGCCGCGCAGGATGTTGGCGATGATCGAAGCGGCGCGGCCGACGACGAGGCCCTCCGCGTCGACGATGTGCCACTTCTTTTCCACCGTGTGCGGCGTAGCCACCTTGGTGGTCTTCATAAGCGCCTTCATGGGCCTGGGACCTTCTGCTTTCGGATCGTTCTGAAATGAACGACGCCGCCCCGTGAAGAGCGGCGTTGACGGGCGGGCTAATGCGCGCGACCCCTGAATAAGTCAAGCAAAATGGGCTTATTCTTATGAGGTATTATGATACCTTTCGACTTCCGAGCCAGTGCGCGGCCCATAATGTCGCCGCCAGCAGCAGCACCGCCACCGCCTGATGCGCCACGGCGATCCCGATCTGGACGCCGGTCATCAACGTCGCGATGCCCAGCAGGATCTGCAGGATGACCAGCGCGGCAATCGCATGGACAGGCCCGGTGGCGCCCCGGTTTCGCGCCGCACGCGCCAGCGCCAGTACGGCGAAGGCTGCGATCCAGGCCCACCAGCGATGGATGAACTGAACCACGATCGGGTTGTCGTAGAGATTGGCCAAGCCGAGCGCAGGGTTCCAGCCGCCCGAGGGAAACCATTGTTCACCCATATGGGGCCAGCTCGCAAAGGCATAGCCGGCGCGCAGGCCGGCGACGAACGCGCCCAGGATGATCTGGACGGCGAGAATCAGGAGCGCCGCCAGCCCGAGGCCGGTGAGCGGGGCAGGGCGGGCGGATGGATCGCGATGGAGCCGGCGCAGGTCGAGCGCGGTCCATAGCAGTGCCGAAAAGATCAGCAGCGCGGCGGTCAGGTGGATGGCGAGGCGGATATGACTGACCTCGGTGCGCACCGACAGGCCCGAATAGACCATCCACCAGCCGATCACCCCCTGCAGGCCGCCGAGCAGGAAGATGCCGATCATGCGCCGGCCATAGCCCCAGGGGATGGCACGCCTCCACCAGGCGACGGCCATCACGACGGCCAGCACCGCGCCGATCCCGCGCGCCAGCAGGCGATGGAGATACTCCCAGAAATAGATCGCCTTGAATCCCGCGAGATCCATGTGGAGGTTGAAGGCGGCATATTGCGGTATGCGCTTGTAGTTATCGAACTCGGCCTGCCATTCGGCCTGATCGAGCGGTGGTATGATGCCGCGGATCGGCTTCCATTCGGTGATCGAAAGTCCGGATTCGGTCAGCCGCGTGATACCGCCCACCACCACGATCGCGAAGACCAGGGCGGCGATAAGGAGCAGCCAGTGGGAAAGCGCGCGGGCGCGGGGGGCGGGCTGTTCGGGGCGTGAGAACAGGGACATGGCGGCGCTCATGCGCCTGAAGGCGGCGGGGATCAAGCGCCTCGCGGCGCCCGGACCGGCGTGACAGCAGCGGCGTGAGGCAATAGTTTGCCGGCGATCGGTTCGTCAGGAGATGGTGATGCGCTATTGGCTGTTGATGCTGGCGGCGGCGGTGGGGCTGCATGACGGCGCGATGGCCCAGGCGACGGACGACATCATCGTTTCCGGGCAGCGCGGAAAGCGCGACCCGGAGAAGACCTTCGTCGAGGCGATGGCCGCGCCGTCGGCCAACGGCCAGCTGGCGCGCTTTACCGAGAAAATATGCCCGCGCGGCTTCGGTCTGAGCGAACAGAATAATCAGGGCCTCGCGCAGCGAATCCGTCGGGTCGCCGCCGCGGCGAAAATCCCGGTTGCGGAGGAGGGGTGCCGGCCGAACATCATTATTCTGTTCGTGACCGACCGGCGGCAGGCGATCGCGCGATGGAGGACGGACCGGCCGGACTTCTTCATCGGCCTCACCCCGTCCCGGATCAGCGCGCTGGCCGCCGGCACCGATCCGGTGACGAGCTGGCAGATTGTTCGGGTGATGGGAAAGGACGGGCGACCGATCGGAAAGGCCGATTCGGACATGTACGACTATCTGGTCAACGAGCAGACGGTGCCGTCGCGCCTCGTCAGTTCCATCCAGATCGAGTTCGCCGCCACCTTCGTGCTGATCGAGCAGAAGCTGATCGGCGATGCCTCGCTGGTTCAGCTGGCCGATTATGCGGCGATGCGCACCCTGGCCAACACGGATGCGATGGCTGCGGCGGGACAGCGACTGCCCACCATATTGTCGCTGTTCAGCAGCCCTGGTGAGCCCGTGCCGCTCAGCCTCACCGAATGGGACCTGCGCTATCTCACGGCCTTATATGATAGCCCGCTGGCGGCCCGCGCGAGCCAACAGCAGCGCTCGATGGGCAAGCTGATCAAGCAGGATGCGGATCGGGGCGATAGCGAAACTGGCAGACGCTGAGGCAAATCCGCGTCAACCGGCTGGCATAGGTCGCCGCCGCCGCCTATCATGGCGCGATGCACGCCAGGATCGATCGGGGAAAGGGGCCGAATGGAGCCGCGCACGGCATCACCCGCCGCCGATTGCTGGTCGGGGGCGGCGCAGCGGCCGGCCTCGTCGTCGGCTGGGCGGTGTGGCCACGCCATTATGCGCCCAATCTCGCCGCAGCACCGGGCGAGCATGTCTATAATGCCTATCTGAAGATCGGCACCGACGGCAGGATCGTCGTGGCGGTGCCGCAGGCCGAGATGGGACAGGGCGTCTATACGTCACTCCCGCAGATCCTGGCGGACGAACTGGGCGCCGACTGGCGTACCGTCGCGGTCGAACCGGCGCCGATCAACCCGATCTACGCCAATGCGCTGGCGCTGGAGGAAGAAGCTGCGCGGCGGCTGCCCGGCTGGCTGGACGGCCTCGGTCAATGGGCTGCGCGCGAGGTGGCCATGCGGATGAACCTCACGATGACGGCCGGCTCTTCGTCGATCCGGGCGTTCGAAGCGCGCATGATCGAGGCGGGTGCAGCGGCGCGGACCATGCTCTGCATGGCGGCGGCCCAGCGCTGGGGGATTGACTGGAAGGCTTGCGATACCGAGGGCGGATTCGTCGTCCGGGGAGGTGATCGGATTCGCTTTGCCGAACTGGCGGAGGCGGCGGCACGGCTCGACCCGCCGGGTTCGCTGATTCTGCGCGGGCCGCAGGAGCGCTCGCTGATCGGACGCCCGGTCCCCCGGCTCGATCTGCCGTCCAAGGTCGATGGCAGTGCCCAGCTGGGCGCCGATATCCGACTGCCCGGCATGGTCTATGCGTCGATCGCGCACGCGCCCTATGGCGGCGGGCATCCCGCCAAGATGACGCTTGGCGACGCCGAGGCAACGCCCGGCGTCAGCGCGGTCGTGACCCATCGGGGCTGGGTGGCGGTGGTCGGTACCAATTGGTGGGCGGCCGATCGCGGGCTTCAGGCGCTCGCCATTGAATGGGAGGCCGCTGGGCCCCGCCCCGGCGACGCGACGATCCGGAAGGCGCTGGCGGCGGCGCTCGACGGAGGCGAAGCCGAGCGCTCGACCGAGCGGGGCGATCCCGATGTCGCGCTCGGCGGGCAGGGGGTGATCGCCGCGACCTATTCGGTGCCGATGATCGCGCAGGCGCCGCTCGAAACGCTGACGGCCACGGCGCGCTTCGGCGAGGGCGGGGTGGAAATCTGGGTGCCGACCCAGTCGCCGCCGATGGCGCGTGAAGCGGTGGCGGCGGCGCTGGGCCTCGATGCGTCGAATGTGACGATCTATCCGACGCTCGTCGGCGGTGGTTTTGGCCGCAAGATCGAGGTCGATGCCGCGATCGAGGCGGCGCTCATCGCCCGCAAGGTCGGGAAGCCGGTCCAGCTGGTCTGGCCGCGTCGCGAAGATATCCAGCACAGCCGCTTTCGCCCGCCCGCTCAGGCCCGTCTGAAGGCGAAGCTGGGAACCGGTGCATCGATCGCCGCCTGGTCGGCGCGCATCGCCACACCCTCGGCGGGTCCGGAAATGATGGACCGGATCACGGGCAAAGCTGGCGGGCAAAGCTATGGACCGGATCGCGGTTCGGTCGAAGGTGCGGAGCCGCCTTATGCTATCGAGGCGCTTGCCGTCGAACATGCGCCTGCCGCCATCGGGGTCCCTACCGGGGCCTGGCGTTCGGTCGCGAACAGCTACACGGCCTTCTTCACGGAGAGTTTCGTGGATGAGCTGGCGCAGGCGGCCGGGCTCGATCCGCTGTCCTTTCGCATGCAGGCGCTCACCCATCAGCCGCGGCTCGCGCGCTGCCTGCAGATGGCTGCCTCGATCGGCGGCTGGCAGGGTGGCGAACCGGGTACCGGTCAGGGACTGGCCGCGCATAGTTGCTTCGGCAGCCATGTTGCCATGCTTGTCGAGACGCGGATCGAAGGTGAGCGGATAGGGGTTTCGAGCGTCACCGCGGTCGTCGATATCGGCCGGGTCATTCACCCCGATATCGTCCGCCAGCAGATCGAGGGCGGAATCAGCTGGGGACTCGCCAACGCCTTCGGGGCCGCGGTCTCGATCGCCGACGGTACCGTAACCGCTCAGAATTTCGACGGGCTGGACCTGCCGATGCTTGCCGACAGTCCCGAAATCCGGGTCGAGATCATTCCCTCAAAGGAGGCGCCGGGTGGCGCCGGAGAGATTGCCGTGCCGCCAGTTGCCCCCGCGATCGCCAATGCCGTC
>SCUQ01000476.1 GCA_004297635.1 Rhizorhabdus sp.
GCGCCAGGCCCAGGGCTTGCGCCTCGGGCTCGATCAGCTTCGTAATCGCGGCGATATCCGCCATCGGGTCTCCAGTTCGAACACAGCACTTGAAGCCCCGGAGGCTTCCGCCCCCGAGCCCGGCAAAGTTTCCAATGTCGAGAAGTGAGGGCGGTATAGGCGAAGTGGGGGCGGGGGGCAATATCCGATCCGCTACAATCGCTGCGGATAAGACTTGAGTCGAATTGCGGCCGTTACGGGGCTGTACCATTAGCCATTCGATAACCCGATATTCCTATCGCTCCGGCGATGCATCGCGGAATCGCCATCTTGCCCACCCAGGCGGGCGTCGCGCTCCTTGCGCTTATCGGCTTCGCTTTCGCGCCGCCGGCGCAAGGGCGCCTGTTGCTGGTGCCGATAACCGGCAATGAGCGCGCGGCGTTGCACGTCGCTCTCGACGGTGACGCGCGTCTTTTGGGCGCGGGGCCATTGCGCGGATCGCTCGTCGTTGCAGGCAGCCGCGACCGGTTCGCCAGCGCTGCGCTGGACAGAGGTATCCTGATATTGGCGGCGCCGTCATCTTGGTGCGGTGGCCCCGGAGACAATGAATGAGAGTCGATGAACTGGATCATCTGCGGCAGCGCGGCATTCTCCGGATAGTTCAGTTTTCGTGGTTGTTCACGGTTATCCTGGCGATCGCGATGATGACAGGGGCGGTCGCGCCAAGCCCGCCCGCGTTGGCGGTGGCGATCGCGATCAACCTGTTACCGACCTGGGTTGCCTATAATCGGCGGCACGATGCCCAGGCGCGGATGGCGGTAGCCGCTCTGGCCGCTGTCGGCCCGGCGATTCTCGTTTATTTGCTAAGGGGCCATCAATGGCAGATGGACATGCACATGTATTTCTTCGTCGCGCTCGCAGCGCTGACGATCCTGTGTGACTGGCGGCCGATCGTCCTCGCTACCGGCCTGATCGCGGTACACCATCTGCTGCTCGATGTCGTGGCGCCTGCCTGGGTGTTCACCGGCCGGGGCGATATTGCCCGGGTGCTGGTCCACGCGGTGGCCGTGCTGCTGCAATGCATGGTGCTGTCCTACATGACCATGCAGATGCGCAACCTGCTGCTGGCACAGGGGCGTGCGCGCCAGGAGAGCGAACGGCTCGCCGGAGAAGCGCGCAGGGCGATGAACGAAGCGCGTGACGCGCAGGCCGAAGCCGAACGCGCGCTGAATACGGCAGCCGCGTCGGACGCGGTTGCCGCCGCCGAACGTCAGCGGCGCGAGACTGGCGAACGCGCCGCCGCTGCAGCGCGCAGCCGCGATCTTCTGGCCCTGGCCGAGCAGTTCGAAGGCTCGGTTCATGTCGTGGTCAGTTCGGTTGGCGCCGCTGCATCGCAGCTCGAGGCGGCGGCGGCGTCGCTCAGTGATCTTGCCAATGAGAGCGGGCGGCAGAGTACCGCCGTCGCACAGCGCGCCAACAGCGCGTCACAGGCTGCCCGAGCGGTGGCGGGCAGCGTTGCGGAACTGTCTCACTCGATCGCGGGGATCGCCGAAAGCATCGATCGCCAGGCCGAACTGGGCGCCCGCGCCCGCGCCAATTCGGTGACGGGAGACAGGGCGGTCCGCACGTTGTCGGAGCGGGCGACCGGCATCGGCGAGTTCACCGGCCGTATCCAGTCGATCGCATCGAACACCAATCTGCTCGCGCTGAATGCCACGATCGAGGCGGCCCGGGCCGGCCTGGCGGGACAGGGTTTCGCCGTGGTTGCGACCGAGGTGAAGAGCCTCGCGGCCCAGGCCGCTCGCGCGACCGAGGAGATCAGCGCGCTGATCGATGGCGTCCATGCCGGCGCGCGGATTGCCGAAGGGTCGCTCGAAGATGTTTCGCAGGTGGTCGAAGAGCTGGCCGACGCGACGGTCAAGATTCGCGCAATGCTGTCCGAGCAGCGCCGCACCGCCGAGGTGCTCGACCATAATGCACAGAGCACCGCTGCCGATGCGGACGAGATGGCCGGTCGCATCGGCCAGGTCGCTGCGGTGGCGAACGAGGCCGGAAAGCTGTCGAGCCAGGTGCGCGGTTCAGCCGGAGAGTTGCTTGATCACGCCGTCACCCTGAAACGGGCGACGCAGACATTTGTCGCGCAGCTGAAAGCTGCTTAGCCCCCGGGGTTTGCGAGCCAGAACAAGAAACAGCCGGACGCCTAGCGTCAGGCCGCCAGCTTCATCTCCATCCGGCTCCAGATTTCCACCAGGGCCTGGGTCAGTTCGCGCATCATCGCCTCGTCATGGGCGGGGCCGGGGGTGAAGCGCAGCCGCTCGGTGCCGCGCGGCACCGTCGGGTAATTGATCGGCTGGACGTACACGCCATATTCGGCAAGCAGGATGTCCGAGACCTTCTTGGCCTTGATCGGATCGCCCACCATCAGCGGCACGATATGCGTCACCGTCTCCATCACCGGCAGACCGGCATCGGCGAACATCGTCTTCAGCGTCGCGGCGGCGGCCTGCTGGCCTTCGCGCTCATCCGACGATTGCTTGAGATGGCGCACGCTCGCCAGCGCGCCCGCGACCAGCACCGGCGACAGCGATGTCGTGAAGATGAAGCCGGGCGCATAGCTGCGGATCACATCGATGATCATCTGGTCGGCCGCGATATAGCCGCCCATCACACCGAACGCCTTGCCCAGCGTGCCTTCGATGACGGTCAGCCGCTTGGCCGCGCCGTCGCGATCGGAAATACCGCCGCCGCGCGCGCCATACATGCCGACCGCATGGACCTCGTCGAGATAGGTCAGCGCATTATATTTGTCGGCGAGATCGCAGATCGCATGGATCGGGGCGACGTCGCCATCCATCGAGTAGACGCTCTCGAACGCGATCAGCTTGGGCGCGTCGGGGTCCTCCGCGGCAAGCAGTTCCTCGAGATGCTCGAGGTCGTTGTGCCGGAAGACGCGTTTCTCGCAGCCCGAGCTGCGGATGCCCGCGATCATCGAGGCGTGGTTGAGCTCGTCGGAGAAGATGATGCAGCCGGGCAGCACCTTGGTGAGCGTCGACAGCGTCGCTTCGTTGGAGACATAGCCCGAGGTGAAGAGCAGCGCGCCCTCCTTCTCGTGCAGGTCGGCCAGCTCGGCCTCCAGATC
>SCUQ01000477.1 GCA_004297635.1 Rhizorhabdus sp.
GGATATGCGCCGATTCCAGCCGGCGCCGTTCGACGAAGCTGCCGCCCTGGTAGCTTGCCGCTTCCGGCACCGGGCGGGGCGCCGGCTCCATGTCGCCGAAGCGCGCCTCGGCAAGTTCGATCAGCTCATCGATGTCGACCTTGCCCGCCGCGGCCAGCACCATGCCCTGCGGGCGATAATGTGCGCGGGTCCAGCCGCGCAGATCATCGACGCCGATTGCCGCGATCGTCTCCTCCTCGCCCAGCACCGGGCGGCCGAAGGCCTGGCCGGGCCAGGCGGTCGAATGGAAATGATCGTTGATGATGTCGTCGGGCAGGTCGCGGGCCTCGCCCAGTTCCTGCAGCACGACATCCTTCTCGCGGGCCAGGTCGTCCGGCTCGAAATGCGGCTTGCGGATCATGTCGCCGATCAGCTCGACGCCCAGATCGAGATGCTCGCCCAGCAGCCGGGCCTGAAAGGCGGTCTGATCGCGCGAGGTGAAGGCGTTGAGATAGCCGCCGACATTCTCGACCGCTTCGGAAATCTGCCGGGCACTGCGTCCGCCGGCGCCCTTGAACACCATATGCTCGAACAGATGGGCGAGGCCGTTGGTCGGCGCCCCTTCGTGCCGGGCACCGCAATCGACGTGCAGGCCTACCGCGATCGTCTCGACCCCCGCCATCGGTTCGGCGGCGACGGTGAAGCCGTTGGCCAGACGATGGATGCGCGGGGCCGTCATGACGATCAGTCGGCCGCCGCGGCGGTTTCGGCGACGAAATTCTCGATGGCGCCGATTTCGGCCGGCAGCACCGCATAGCGTTCCTGCCGTTCGAACAGTCCGCCGATCCGTGCCGGCAGGGTGGGGCGGACGCCGGTCGCGCGCTCGACCGCGTCGCCGAACTTGGCCGGGTGGGCGGTTGCCAGGGTGACGATCGGCACCGCTGGATCGAGATCGCTGTCCTGCGCGGCGGCCAGGCCGATCGCGCTGTGCGGATCGATGATCTCGTTCGCCCTGTCATGCGCCCAGCGCATCGCCAGCTGCATCCGATCGGCATCGATCCGGCTGCTCGTGAAGAGTGCGGCGGCCTCGGCGCGCATCGCCTGCGGGATATCGAGACGCTTGCTGCTCTCGAAGCCCTTCATAGACGCCGCCAGCGCGGCGCCGTCGCGGCCATGCATGTCGAACAGCAGCCGCTCGAAGTTGGAGCTGACCTGGATGTCCATCGATGGAGCGGCGGTCGGCGTCACTGTGCCGACCGAATAGTCGCCGGCGGAAAGCGCGCGATGGAGGATATCGTTGACATTGGTCGCCACGATCAGCCGGGCGACGGGCAGGCCCATCTTCGCCGCGACATAGCCGGCAAAAACATCGCCGAAATTGCCGGTCGGCACCGAGAAGGCGACCGGCCGGTCGGGCGCGCCGAGCCGGACCGCCGCGTAGAAATAATAGACGACCTGCGCCATCAGCCGCGCCCAGTTGATCGAATTGACCGCGGACAGGTTGAACCGGCTGGCGAAATCGGCGTCGGCGAACATGGCCTTCACCAATGCCTGGGCGTCGTCGAAGCTCCCCTCAATCGCAATATTGTGGACGTTGGGGGCAAGCACCGTCGTCATCTGTCGGCGCTGCACCTCGGACACGCGGCCCTTGGGGTGCAGCATGAAGATATCGACCTTGGCGCGGCCCGCCAGTGCGTCGATGGCGGCGGAGCCGGTATCGCCGCTCGTCGCGCCGATCACGGTGATGTGGGTATCGCGTTTCGCCAGAAAGCGTTCGAACAGCAGGCCGAGCAGCTGGAGCGCGACATCCTTGAAGGCGAGGGTGGGGCCGTGGAACAGCTCCATCAGCCACTGGCGGTGATCGAGCTGCGTCAGCGGCACCACGGCAGCATGGCTGAACCGGCCATAGGCGGTCTCGCACAATGCGCGCAGTTCGGATTCGTCGAGCGCCCCGGCCACGAAGGGCTTCATCACCGCCACGGCGGTATCGGCATAGGACAGGCCGCGCATCGCCGCGATGTCCGCCGAGCTGAAGCTGGGCCAGCTTTCCGGCACATAGAGCCCGCCATCCGCGGCCAGACCCGCGAGCGTGACATCTTCGAATCCGAGGCGGGGCGCCTGCCCCCGAGTGCTGATATATTGCATGACCGGCGGCCCTTAGCGGCCAAGGCGCGGCGCGGCAAGGAATTGGGGCGGTGGCCGCCTAAAAGAGCAGCCCGACGGATAGTTTGACGTCGCGTGCCGGGACCGCATTGGTGTCCGGCACCGGGCGGAAGTCGTTATAGGTCGCGCCCAGGGTGAGCTTGCCGCGAGTCGCGCTGGTCGAGAGACTCAGCTTCTCGCCGTTGAGCGTGCTGATCCCGTTGGCGGCGAAACGCCGATAATTGATCTGGCTGGCCGAAAGCTCGCCCAGGTCGAATCGGCTGCCCATCTGCCAATAGGTGGGGGCGCCGCTCGTCGCATTGGCGATCGATCCGGTCTGGCGGACATAGCCCATCGCGTAACCGATCCTGATCGTCTCGCCGATCCGCCGGCTTCCGCTGAAGCGTGCGCCTACCACCTGGTTGAGCAGGCGGAAGTCGCTGTTCGCGGCGTTGCGCTGGTCGATCTGATAGGCATAGCCGCTCAGCGTGCCCAGCGGGCTCGCCCAGCTCAGCTGCGCGAAGATGTTCTCGCCCGGTACGCTCACCGGCAGTGGTCCGGCCGGGGCGGCCCACAGGCTGCTGCTCGACCAGGCATAGGCGACATCGGCGCTCAGGCCGGGCAGGCCTGTCCAGCGCAGCCGCGCGGCATCGAAGGTCTGCTCGCCGTCGCGGTCGCCGGTCAGCGCGGCCCCCGCCAGCCCGAGATGCTGGCGCCCCAGGCTGATCGCGGTGCGGGGCAGGCCGCTATATTGCAGCTTGAGTTCGCCCAGCTGAAACGCGTCGGGGCGCATCGTCGATCGCCCCGCCGTCATGCCGGATTCGTCGTGGCGCAACTTGATCGCGGCATCGCTCACCGCATCGAACGACCAGACGCCCGATGACAGCGCGATGCCCGGCCGGGCGCGGAGCAGGATCGCATCGTCGCCGGCCAGCAGCCGATCCGGCGCATATTGCTCGTAGCGCAGCTCGGTGCCGAGGATGGGAGACAGCTCGATCGGCTGCGCCCCCAACGGGGCGGCGGCGAGCACAGAAAGGGCCAACAGGCGACGCATGGGCGACCTAGACGTTCAACGATTCCCAAGGATTGTCGCGGCTTGTATCATCCGGCGGTGCGACGGCCCAGCCGGATGCGACGAAGCGTTTGACGAGCATGGGGGCACATCACTATATGCGCGCTCCGACAGGCGGCCGGGTGGCCGCCTTTTTGCGTTTTCGGAGCTATTGTCACTCGACGGAAGGAAAAGGGAGTCGTTGCCATGACCATCACCCCACTCATGCCGGTCTATCCGCGGTGTGGCGTGCGTCCGGTGCGAGGCGAAGGCTGCCATCTGATCGGCGAGCGCGGCGAGCGCTATCTCGATTTCGCGAGCGGCATCGCGGTCAACATTCTCGGTCACGGCCATCCGGCGCTGGTCAAGGCGATCGCCGACCAGGCGGCGACGCTGATGCACACCTCGAACCTCTATGGCAGCCCCCAGGGCGAAGCCTTCGCGCAGAAGCTGGTCGACAAGACGTTCGCCGACACGGTGTTCTTCACCAATTCGGGCGCCGAAGCGGTCGAATGCGCGATCAAGACGGCGCGCCGCTATTTCCATGTCGAGGGCAAGCCCGAGCGGACCAAGATCATCACCTTCGCCAACGCCTTCCACGGGCGCACGCTGGGGACCATCTCGGCGACCAACCAGCCCAAGATGCGCGACGGTTTCGAGCCGCTGCTGCCCGGCTTCGAGGTGGTGCCGTTCAACGATCTGGCGGCGGCGCGCGCCGCCGTCGATGAGACCACCGCGGGCTTCATGGTCGAGCCGGTGCAGGGCGAAGGGGGCATGACGCCGTCGACGCAGGAGTTCCTGAAGGGACTGCGCCAGATCTGTGACGAGCAGGGCCTGCTGCTGATCCTCGACGAGGTACAGTGCGGTTATTGCCGGACCGGCCGGTTCTTCGCGCATGAACATTATGGGATCACGCCCGATATCATGGCGGTGGCCAAGGGCATCGGCGGCGGCTTCCCGCTCGGCGCCTGTCTCGCCACCGAGGAAGCGGCCAAGGGCATGGTGATCGGCACCCATGGCTCGACCTATGGCGGCAATCCGCTCGCCATGGCGGCGGGTGAGGCGGTGTTCGACGTCGCGGTCAACGACGCCTTTCTCGCCCATGTCCGCGCGATGGGCGATCGGCTGCGCCAGAGCATCGAGCAGCTGATTCCCAATCACGACGCGGTGTTCGACAGCGTCCGGGGGCTGGGCCTGATGATCGGCATCAAGCTCAAGGACGCGGTGGAGGCACGCAATTTCGTGGCGCATCTGCGCGACAATCACGGACTGCTGAGCGTCGCGGCGGGCGAGAATGTCGTCCGCATCCTGCCGCCGCTGGTGATCGAGGACAGCCACATCGCCGAGTGTATCGAAAAGCTCTCGGCAGGCGCGCGGACCTACGAGCCCGCATCATGACCCGGCATTTCATCGACCTCGCCGATGCCGGGCCCGATGGCCTGCGGGCGATGCTGGAAGCCGCGCGTGCGCGCAAGGCGGATCGCAGGGGCTACCCCAGGGGCCAGACCGACGACGACGCACCGCTCGCCGGCCACACCCTGGCGATGATCTTCGAGAAGAACTCGACGCGCACCCGCGTATCGTTCGACATGGCGATGCGCCAGCTGGGCGGCAGCACGATCGTGATGGAGGCGGGCGGCACCCAGCTGGGGCGCGGCGAGACGATCGCCGACACGGCGCGGGTGCTCAGCCGCTATGTCGACGCGATCATGATCCGCACCGACGACCATCAGAAGATCGTCGATCTCGCCAGATATGCCGAGGTGCCGGTGATCAACGGACTGACCGATCAGTCGCACCCGTGCCAGATCATGGCCGATCTGCAGACCGTCCTGGAGCATAAGGGCAGGGTGGACGGCCTGAGCTGGGCGTGGCTGGGCGATGGCAACAACGTCCTCCACTCGATCGTCGAGGCGGGCAGCCTGCTCGGCTTTCCGGTCCGGATCGGCTGTCCCGACGGCTATGATCCCGATCCGGCGGTGGTCGCGGCGGCGCGTGCGCGCGGGGGCTCCGTCCTGATATCGCGCGATCCGGTCGAGGCGGCGGCGGGGGCCGACGTCATCGTCACCGATACCTGGATATCGATGGGACAGGCCCATGCCGAGGCCAAGCTCGCGGCGATGCAGCCTTTCCAGGTCAACGAGGCGTTGATGGCCAGGGCGGCGGCCGACGCCGTTTTTCTCCATTGCCTGCCCGCGCATCGCGGCGAGGAAGTGGTCGACGCGGTCATGGACGGGCCGCAGTCGCTGATCTGGGACGAGGCGGAAAACCGCCTCCATGCCCAGAAGGCAGTGCTGCTGTGGTGCCTGGGAAAATTGGGCTGACCAGGCGGCGGGGTTGAAAAATCCCGCCGTCATGCTGAACTTGTTTCAGCATCCACCCATCCTCCTCCCGGATGATGCCCGTGGAGGAGTGGGCCCTGAAACAAGTTCAGGGTGACGATAGGATTGCTGCGTTGACCGCCTACCAGACCCTCGATCTCGCGCTCGGCTTCACCATTCCCGATCGCCATGCCCGCGGCCGCTTCGTGCGCGTGGGGCCGGCGCTCGACAAGGTGCTCGGCGCCCATGGCTATCCGCCGGCGATCGAGCGGCTGATGGCGGAGGCGCTCGTTCTCGCCGCGCTGCTGGGATCGATGCTCAAACATGATGCCGGCCAGCTCACCCTCCAGGCGCAGGCCGAGGGCGGCGCCGTCGAGCTGATGGTCGCCGACTACAAGGATGGACAGGTCCGCGGCTATATCCGCCACGATCCCGATCGCATCGCCGAGATGCCCGCCGATCCGTCGCTGTTCGCGCTGTTCGGCAAGGGATATCTGGCGATCACCTTCGACCAGTCGGTTACGGGCGAGCGTTATCAGGGTATCGTCCCGCTGGAGGGCGGATCGCTCGGCGATGCGGCGGAGGCCTATTTCAGCCAGTCCGAACAGCTGCCCAGCCTGGTCCGGCTCGCCAGTCGCCGCCTGCCTGACGGCCGTCATGTCGCCGGCGGGCTGCTGATCCAGCATCTGCCGGAGGGGGAGGAAGGGCGTGATCGCATCCACACGCGGCTCGACCATCCCGAATGGGAGCATGTCCGCGCCCTCGCCCAGACGCTGAAGTCCGAAGAGCTGACCGACGGGGAACTGCCGCTCGAAACGATTCTCTGGCGACTGTTCAATGAGGATGAGGTGCGGATCTTCCCCGCGGTCGCGCTGGCGCGCGGCTGCCGGTGCGATCCCGCACATATCCGCTCGGTCATCACCCGTTTCCCGCCCGAGGAGCGTGGCGAAATGGCCGATGAGCGCGGAGAGATCCATGTCGATTGCGAGTTCTGCGCGCAGCGCTTCTCCTTCGCGCTCGATTCGATCTGATCTCTGAAACGACATCGGGGCTGCCTGCGTAGTTCCGTCATGAAAAGATCAGCTTTCTTCAGCTAAGCATTTTGTCGGTCTTGCCGTATCGACGGTTTGTCGAGTTTGCGTATTCTGCGTGCCTTGATTGGGGAATCGGGGCAGCCTGTCGGGCATGAGGGCGAAAATGAGATTATCATGGCGTTGCGCAATTGCGGGGCTGGCCCTGCTGACGGTCGGGGCCGGGTCGGCGCCCGCACCTGTGCCCGCGCCGGCGCCTGCACCGGTGCCTGCGCCCGGCACCGCGTCGATGTCGCTCACGGCGCTCGGCCAGATTGAAACAGGCCTGTGGCAGCTCGACGTCTATGGCAAGCCCCCTCGCCAGGTCTGCATCACCGATCCGGTCGCGCTGGTTCAGGTCGAGCATGATCAGCCGGGCTGCTCGCGGTTCGTGATCGCCAATGAGGCGAAGAGTTCGACGGTCCATTATAGCTGCCAGCGCGCCGGCTGGGGCAGGACCACCGTTCGGGTCGAAACGCCGCGTGCCGCGACCATCGAGACCCAGGGCATCGCGCGCAACGCGCCGTTCGATTACAGCGTGCAGGCGCGCCGGATCGGCACGTGCGCGGCGCAGACCGCCAGCAAGCAGCGCTGATCGAACTTCGCTTCAGGGCAGCGCTGGCGCCGCGTGTTCGACCAAAGTCGAATCGCCCAGGCGCCCATATCCGGCCGATGGTTAACCTTCTGTTTAGGCCTTTTACGGTAAAGGATGGATGTGCCTTCCCCTTTGGGCACATTTTCCTCCCTTAGCAGGCTTTACAGCCTCACTGGGCCGCCTTCGGGCGGCCCATTTTTTATCCCGCGCTCTTCAGTTCGACCCCGCGCTCTTCAGTTCGACGACGTCGCTCGCCGACGTTCCTTTCTCGTCCGCTAGGAAAGGCGGATCGGGGATCTGCGAACGCCCCTGGTTGAGCACCTCGGACCAGCGGTCCGACAGGGTACGCATATAGGGGTCCTGTGGTTCGATCCGGCGCTTGATGATCGGCAGCCTGGGATCGTTGCGGAACACCATCACGTCGAATGGCAGCCCGACCGATTTGTCCGAGCGGATCGTCGAGTCGAACGACAGCAGCGCCACCTTCACCGCCTCGTCGATCGAGCTGTCATAATTCATCGCGCGGTCGAGGATCGGCTTGCCATATTGGCAGGCGCCGATCTGAAAGAAAGGGCTGTCCGGCTGGCATTCGATGAAGTTGCCCGCATCATAGATCAGGAACAGCTTGAGCGGGCCACCGCCGATCCGGCCGCCCAGCAACAGCGAGATGCCCGAGCTGACCCCGGCCGCGTAGAGCGCCGGCTTCAGTTGCGCCCCGGCGGACATCACCGCCTCGCCCACCAGCTGTGCCGCCTGGAACATCGATGGCATATGCTCGATCTTGCGAGGGCCATCCTCGGGATCGCGCGAGGGCAGCCCCTCGGCGAGCATGCCGAGGACGAGCTGCGTCACCGAGAGGTTGCCGGCACTTGCCGCAACGACATAGGCATCCTTGGTATCGGCCAGCACATGTAGCTTGCGGTAGGTCGAGATATTGTCGATCCCCGCATTTGTGCGGGTATCGGCGACCATGATCAGCCCCTGTCGAAGCATGATTCCGACGCAATAGGTCATAGCGGCGCCCCTCCTGGCTCCGGACCCCCCGATCCGGTTGGCCATTCATATAGGATCGGCCGGATTTGTTGGAGCGTCTTTTTACGGCGGCGTAACCGATGCTAGAAGGCGAGACGATGAAACGAGCCCGCACGATCCTATCCGCCCTGCTGGGCGCCTTGCTCGCGCCTGCCGTGACGGCCGCGCCGCTTAGCGTATCGCAATGGCGCGCCGGCCATGAAGCCGAGATCGTGGGACAGCTCGATCGGCTGGCGCGCATTCCCAGCATCGCCGCGGACCCAAAGGGCATCGCCGATGCCGCGGACATGCTCCTGGGCGAACTGGCCGCGCGCGGCTTCGCGGCCCAGCGGCTGAGCGCCCCGTCGGGCGGGCCGCCGGCGATATTCGCGGCGCTGGACACAGCGGGCGCCAAGCGGACGGTCGTCTTCTACGCCCATTATGACGGGCAGCCGGTCGATCCGGCCCAATGGTCCTCCGATCCGTTCGTGCCGGTGATGCGCGCCCTGGACGAGGGCGGCCCGCGGGATATCAGATCGGAAGAG
>SCUQ01000478.1 GCA_004297635.1 Rhizorhabdus sp.
AGCGGCGATCTCGGTGTCGACACGCTGACCGGCGGCGCGGGCGTGGACGTCTTTCTGTTCGGCGGCAATGCATCGCTGTTCGCCGGCGCATCGGCCGATATCGTCACCGATTTTCAGGACGGCACCGACAGGATCCATGTCGGCTATGCGGTCAGCGCGGTACTCACCGGCACGGCGCAGGCCAGCTTCTCCGCCGCCGCGACCGCTGCCCAGCAATTGTTCGACGGTCGTGCCGGCAATGGCGAGGTCGCGGTGATCGGCGTCGGCTCGGACAGCTATGTCTTTTATGCGAGCAACAACGGCGCGGCGGCCGACTCGGCGGTTCAGCTGACCGGGATCAACCCGTCGCTGCTGACGGTGAGCGACTTCATCTGATGGCCTGCGCGGGCGGCGGATGAGGCCTCTTCCCGCCGCCCTTCCCGGAGAGCGGACCGGATCAGGGGCAATAGGGCTGCCGCACCGGCGGCGGCGCGCTCAGCACGGCGCGGCGGTTCGCCCAGTAATTGGTGTCGATCGCGATGCGGATCGGGTTCGGCGGGCGCCAGAAGCGCTCCTCGTCGGCGGTGAGGCAGCTCCGCCAGCCCGATGTGCCGAGCAGCGGGCGCAGCTCCAGCAATAGGCTCTGGTCGGTCCGGTGCCACAGCGTGACATGGTCGAACCGGCGGCTCTTCAGGCCGATGTCGACCGCGGCGAGCACCGGGCCGACGCCCATCACCCGCACCTGCCGCTTCGTGCAGCGCAGGACGATAGTGTCGGCCAGGCAGTCGCCGAAGCCGGCGGCCAGCGCGGTGGCGAGGTTGCCGGAGAGGGGAAGGCCCTCGAAGACGGCGGACGGCCTGAGCGCGGGCTCCTTCGCCTGTTCGGCGATCGGATCGCGGCACCCGGCCATCGCCAGCAGCGACAGCAATCCGGCGATCGCGGCTTTCCCCATCCCCAGCTCCGTTGCCGGGCCGCCGGGCGTCAGGCGGCCGTCTTGGCCTTTGTCGTCCTGGCCGGCGCGGCCTTTGCGGCCTTGTCGGCCTTCACCGCCAGGGTGACGGCGCGATTATGCTTCGTGTTGGCGGTGCGAAGCGAGCCCATGATGAAGTCCAGTCAGGTCGGATGGGCCGCAGCGTCGGGCCATCAGTATCGGTCGCATATGCTGTGCTGGCTGCATGGTCATGTTTCGCGGCGCGCGGCAAGCCCGATTCCCCCTCTTCCGCCCACGGGAGAGGGGGGGGCAGGCATCACTTCGCCAGTTCGGCCTCGATCGCCTGGGTGATGATTGCGTCGTCGGGCGCGATGTCGGGGGCGAAGCGGGCGGCGACGGTGCCGTCCTTGGCGATCAGGAATTTCTCGAAATTCCACGTCACCTCGTCCTCGCGGCCGGTATCGATGCCATAGCCGGCCAGCTTCTTCTTGAAGCTGTCGTCCTTATAGGTCTTGGTCGGCTTTTCGGCGGTCAGCTTCTGGTACAGCGGATGCTGGTCCTCGCCCTTGACCGAGATTTTCGCGAACATCGGGAAGTCGACGCCATAATTGGTCGTGCAGAATTCCTGTATCTCGCTCTCGGTGCCCGGCTCCTGCGCGCCGAAATTATTGGCCGGGAAGCCCAGCACGGCAAAGCCCTTGTCCTTGTAGCTCGCATGGACGCTCTCGAGCGCCGTATATTGCGGGGTCAGGCCGCATTTCGACGCGACGTTGACGGCGAGCAGCACCTTGCCGGCATAGTCGCCCAGCGTGGCATCCTGGCCGGTGATCGTCTTGAGCGGGATGGTCTGAATATCGGTGGCCATGAGCGACTCTCCTGTCTGTGGGTCGCGGTTCCTATCCGATCCGGGAAGCGGGTTGGCAAGGGCAGACGGCTCGAAAGCCGCGCCCCATGCGCCCGCGCCGCGCCCTCGGCGAGCAGATCGAGATAGAGCGCATAGTCGCCATCCTCGAAGAAGGTCTGCTCACGACGGTTGCCGCGCTGGGTTACATGATGCGGGATGCCAGGCAGAACGAGGCGAGGGAGGCGCGCCATGGCCGCTTCATATCAGGATCGAAGCGGCACGACAATTAGGGGTTATTGCACGTGTCACCGTAATTGCCGGGACGACGACGCGGGCGAGTCTGGCCATGCCGCAACGTCCTGCCGGAGATGATATTTGTCAATTAGGTATAGTGTCCCCGGATTTCCGATTTGATTTTAATCGTCTTTTGTTTTCCACCAATCAAGAAGTTCGAACAAAAACCATATAAATGTTCCAATCGCGAAAGCGATCATACCTTTGTTGTAAGGGGGCTTGGATACTAATGAGAAAATTATAGATATTAACGCAACCAGTCCCGAAAAAAAAAGGTGATCTGATTAATTTCATGATGAAATCCGATCAATTGCACTTTGTTTTGGTTGTATAAACCTCATAACCTGCCTTGGCTCCATTGGAAGCAACAAGGCCATAAGCTCGTAACGTGGTGGTAATGGCGGTACGCACACCCATAAATACGCCTAAGGCGATCCCACCTAAATCTGTCAAAACGCCCCTAGTGTTGGTGCCTCCCGCAGCATTGAGAGCCGTCTGATACGCTGGGTTTTTCACGCTCCTCCCTGATCCGTCCGCTACGAATCTGTTCTGTGATTACGGTGACACGTGCAAAAACTCCTTAATATCCTTCTTCGGCTTTGGCCCTCGCTTGGCGGGGGCGAGGGGTCTGCCGGTCCGCGCTTCCATGTCGGCCAGCCATTTTGGTGAGCCGATCGGCCGGCCGACGCTCTCGGCTTTTCACGACGGTTGCCGCGCTGGGTTACATGATGCGGGATGCCAGGCAGAACGAGGCGAAGGAGGCGCGCCATGGCCGCTTCATATCAGGATCGAAACGGCACGACAATTAGGGGTTATTGCACGTGTCACCGTAATTCCGGGCAAACAAGGCGGGGGAAGGCGAGCAACGGTGTGGCCGTAACAAAAATGGTATTTTTAGCGAACTGGCGCCTTAATCTCGCAAAATCTCATTAGATTATTCCCGATTTAAAAAATCTTCGATTGGAGGCCCGATAAAAAATATCGCGAAAATTGTCGTAGAGGCAAATATAAAAACTAGTATTTTGTCAATGGCGCCAAACATTTCAAGGGAATATAAATTTATCACGGATAGCATCAACAATAGCGAAGATACTGTCGCAATATCAACCTTATTTCTTCTGAAAATTCTCATAAAATAATCTCTATTGTAGAAAGTGTGACTTTTCATTCTCCGCCTTCGCCCTCTCCGCGGCTGCCGCCAGGAGATCGCGGTACAGCGTATAATCCCCATCCTCGAAGAAGGTCTGCTGCCGCCGATTGCCTCACTGCGTCACATGATAAGGAAGGCCAGGTAACACAAGGGGGGGAATGCGAGCCATTGTCTAGACGTAACGATTTTGGTGCATTTAA
>SCUQ01000479.1 GCA_004297635.1 Rhizorhabdus sp.
GCCGTGGCGGATCGAACGGCTTCTGTAGCCAGCCGGCATAACCCAGGTCCTCGCCTTCGGGCGGTGGCGCAAGGCCCGATATGACGATGACCGAAGGCGTCCGCACGCCATGGTCGCTCCGCAGCGCGCGCATCACGTCCATGCCGTCGGCATCGGCCAGGGTAAGGTCGAGCAATACGACCTCATAAGGCTGCGATCGCGCATGGGCGATCGCGTCACGCACCGTCGTCACCAGGTCGCTGGCATAGCCGTGCGCGGTGAGGATCGACTGGATGGTGCGGCCCGCATCATGATCATCCTCGCAGATCAGCAGCCGGGCCGATCCGTCGCCCTGGACGGCATAGGCGGAGTCGCGCGGGATGCTGAAGGCGAAGCGGGCGCCGCCCTCCTGCCGGTTCTCGAACGAGATTTCGCCGCCATGGCTGCGCACGATCTCCCGCGATATGGCGAGGCCCAGGCCGGTGCCGGCGATCATCTGCTTGTTGGGACGCGCGCTCTGCGCGAAGCGGCTGAAGATGCTGCTGGCGAATTCGGGATCGATGCCGGGACCCTGGTCGGTGATCTGGATGACATGATCATCGAGGCCATCGATCAGCTCGAACCGCACCGTCGATCCCTCGGGCGAGAATTTGATCGCGTTCGACAGCAGGTTGCCCGCCACCTGCACCAGCCGGTCCGCGTCGGCGCAGGCCATCACCGGCGCGCTCGGCACATGCGATTCGATGCTGATCGATCGGCGGTCGGCCAGGCCCTGCATCGCCTGCACCGCCTTGGTCATCACGTCGCGCAGGTCGATCACCGCATAGTCGAACGCCATCCTGCCCTTGCGGATCTGGTCGATGTCGAGAATGTCGTTGATCAGGCGGATCAGCCGCTGGCTGTTGGTCTCGGCGATCTCCGCGAGGCGCTGGGCCTCGGCCGGCAGCACACCCGCCGCGCCGCTGCGCAGCAACGCCAGCGATCCGACCACCGATGTCAGCGGGGTGCGCAGCTCGTGGCTGACCGTGGAGATGAAATCATCCTTGAGCCGGTCGATCTCCTTGCGCCCGGTCGCGTCGCGCAGCGCCAGCACGATGTGGATGCCATCGGGCAATGGCATGGTGCCGAGTACGACGTCGAGCGATACCTCGTCCCCCGTCGAGGTCCGCCCGGTAAGATCGAGCAGTTCGGTTTTCAGCAGCGCGCCGTCGCGCAGGCCTATCCTTTCCAGGAACGGGCCATCGCCCGGAGCGATATCGATGATCGTCGATATGTCGCGGCGTAGCAGGTCTTCGGCGCCATAGCCGAAGATGGTCTCGCCCGCCGGATTGATCTTCTCGATCGTGCCGCTCGGATTGACCGTGATCAGCCCGTCGGTGACGGCATCGAAGACGGCGCGCCGCCGCGCCGACTGTTCGTCATTCTCCACCGCGAGATGATGGCGCTGGCGGGCGCTGCGCCCCATCAATATGCCCGCCACGCCAGAAGACAGCGCGATCAGCGCGATGGCCCACCAGATCACGTCCATGTTGCGCGAACGCCGATCCGCGTCGAGCTTCTGGGCGGAAGCCAGCCGGGTCACGCCGCGCGCATCCATCCGGTCGATGACGACGCGGATATCGTCCATCAGCCGCTTGCCCTCGCCCTCTTTCAGCCGGTCGGCCGCAGCCTCCGCACCGGCCTGGTCGCGTAGCGCGATCAGCAGCTGCATCTCGGTGAATTTCGCCGCGATCAGCCGCTTGAGGCGTTCCAGGTCGATATGGTCGGGGCCGGTGGTCGGGGTGCGCCGTTCGACCCGGACGATCTGCTCGTGCAGGCTTGCCCGTGCTTCCTCATAGGGCTGCAGGAAGCGATGGTAGCCCGAAATCAGATAGCCGCGCTGCCCGGTCTCCGCGTCCTTGAGCAGCGAGCCGAGCCGCTCCACCTCCCGCTGATATTCGAAGGATCGCTGGAGTTCCTGCCGGGCGGCCACGCCACGGCGGTTTTCGCCACCGAACCAGATCGCCATCGCCGCCAGCAGCAACGGCGCCAGGGCGGACAGCAGCGCGACCTGCGCCCAGCTGGGTCTGATGCGGGGGCGGTAACGCCTGACGGCCGTCATGAAGGCTG
>SCUQ01000047.1 GCA_004297635.1 Rhizorhabdus sp.
CACGACAGGGCACCACCTTTATCGTCGATCCGAAGGGAACCTGGGCGACCGCCGCCCACGTCACGGATCGCTGTGCAGCGATCCGATTCGTCGTCAACCAGCGCGCCATGCCACCCGTGGCCACGCCGGTGCTCCCACTGGGGGAAGACATCTCGCTGATCACCGGGGGCGTGCGTTCGCCGTCGGCATTCTCGATAGCGGCCGAGGTGCCACGGCCTGGCGCCAAGGGCTATCATATGGGTTTTCCGATGGGCGCTCCGGGCCTGGTGGGGTCGAGGTTGCTCGGCCGGACCTCAGCGGTACGCCATGCTGGTCAAACCGACGCTATTCTGGCGTGGCTGGAAGATTGGAGAACCAAGGAGCCCGTAGACGAACTCGATGGCCTGAGCGGGGGGCCGGTTCTGAACGATCGTGGTCAAGTGGTGGGAATAGTCTCCATGGCCAGCGAGCGAAGAGGCCGAATTCTTACCGCTATGCCTGGAGCGGTCCGGCGATGGCTTGCGGCTGAAGCGGGGCAGCTGAGCGCCGCCGCTTCGCCTCCGATCGCAGACCGGCGGGCCGCGGTGTTGCGGTTCCAGTTCCTGATCAACCATGGTTTCATCCGGCAAGTATATTGCGATGTCCCGCCCCTTCGCGGAACTGCTCACGATGATGTCACCGCCCACGCCCAATAGACGTCGCAGGATGCGCCCTCACGCCAGCAATTCGTGGAGCCGCCGGCGCGCGCGCCTCAGACGTGTCTCTACGGCCTTTTCGGAAAGGCCAAGAATCTGGGCTGTTTCCAGCTGACTGAGATCCTCGATCGCGCGCAAGATCAGGACCTGACGGAGGGGATCCGGAAGCCGCGCAATCGCCGCAGAAACACGTTTCAGTTCAAGGGCGTCTTGTGCCGCAACCTCGGGGGTTGGCGCCGCCGAGGCGACTTCGGGGGCATCCTCGATCGGAACGGCGTGGAACAGGAATCGCCGCACGGCTCGCCGCCGCGACCAGTCATGACATTTATTGGCGGCGATATGCATGATCCAGGTGCGAAATCGGCGAGCGCGGTCATATCGCCGGATCGCGATCAGGGCGCTGGCAAAGGTCTCCTGTGTCAGATCGAGCGCGTCTTCCGGGTCGCTGGTATAATGGCGCGCGAAACGAAAGACAGCTTCGCGATGCCGGGAGATCAGCATAGCGACAGCGCGCTGATCACCGCCCAAAATCCGCTCGACGAGAGACGCGTCTTCGAACTGCTCGCCGTCGGTCACTTGTCGGCATTGCGAAGGAGTTTGGCTACAACCTGATCATATCGTCTTGCCTGGACAGGGGTCAGCTCCTGACGCATCGCGAAGACATGCTCGAGCGTAAGCTTCTGCAATTTGCCCATCGTGCCATGCATGCGATCGACCGCGGCTTCCACCTTGGCGCCATAGCCATGCTCCATCTCCATCGCATTCGCGATGGCCGCATTGTCTGCGCCGAGCTGCTTTTCCACGAAGGCCTTCCGCTTTGCGAAGTCTGCCTCAAGCAGCTTCAGGTTGCGGCGTTGCGCGTCGGTCAGGTCGAGCTCGTCATACAGCAGCACATGCAACTCATTGACAGGTTCAGTTCCGATGCCGGCGAGCGAACGGCCGACCATCGTGCCTGCGAGCGCCGCGATGAACGTGATCAACGCTATGAGGGCCAGGAGCTTGGGGTTGCGCATCATCCCTTCAATCCGGCAGCGAGCAGGGCTGCGGGCGTGCGCGGGGACGACAGGCTCAGACTGGCGGCCTCCGCCGATGGCTGTGCGCTGGAAGGCACCGCTCCCCCGGCGATCCCTACCGTCAGTGCGACGAGGGCGAAGGAGGTAAGGGTGAGGCGGTTCGCACGTCTTGCGCGCATATCGCGGACGCGGATCATAACGTCGGATGCCAGCGAATCCAACGACCGGTCGATCGGTGCTGAGCCTAGTTTGGCAAGGGCGATATCGAGGGGGGGCATGGTCATGGGGCGCTTCCTTCGATCATATTACGCGGCCGCGAGAGGGAACCCTCGCCATGCGCGAAATTTCGGAGCATGTCGGAGCAAGAGGCGTGGGGCAGGCAGGCGGCGAGGGCATGGCAATCTACTTGGCCGTCATTGTCGGCTTTTGGCTTCGCC
>SCUQ01000480.1 GCA_004297635.1 Rhizorhabdus sp.
GCTCTTCCGATCTGCCTTGTTGCCCCCGCCACCGCAGGCGGCCAGCGAGGCGGCCAGCGCAAGGGCGCCAAAAATCTTGAAGGGCGCGGTACGAAGGGTCCGGCTGGTCATTTCAGGCAAGTCCTTGGGGCATATTCTCGCGATTGCGGTCGTTATAGACAGAAGGTCCGCGCGGGCAATTGTTTGTTTGATCCCGGCGATGGCAACCGCCGTTAAACCAAAAGCAAGATCGCGCGTTAACAGCTCCGGTTGTCACGGTCTTGTCATCGGTCGCAGCCAACAGGGCCTGCTTGTCCGATTCGCCACGGGAGTCTGTGGGGATTCTGCAACAGGGGCGGTTTTTCGCGATCCGGTGGCTGGCATCGACTCAAGGGCGGTGCTAGGGCCTCCTATATAAGAAGAGCAATGAGTTACGCAGGATGAAACGCAAGGGGGTTCAGGCAGTGCTCGTCGGCACCGCGTTCGCGGTCGCGATGGCGTTTGTCCAGCCCGCATCCTCGGCGAAACCGGCTCCCACCCCCAAGGTCAAGATCGATCGCAAGAAGGCCCGTGGCATCGGTTTCTTCGCGCCGGTTGCCGCCGATGCCCGTCAGGCCGCCCTGTTCGATCGGGTTGGCGGCGGCTTCGCAGAACCCAGCTTCCGCTTCACCCCCTCGGGCGGCACCGCCAAGCGCGCCGTGACCGTGGCCATTCGCGCGCGGTCCAGCAACCGCGCCAGCGTCGCCACCCCGGCCGCGGTGGTGGCTCAGGCCCAGCCGAACAGTTCGGCGATCAACGCCGGCTTGGCCCCGTCGGCCTACAGCCTCGGCGCTTCGCTCGGCTGGAAGCATTTCGCGCTGTCGGGTGATTTCGCGCGGATCGACGGCGGCGCCGTTCCAGAAGGCCGCGAGCTGGCCGATATCGGCCTGAGCTATTCGGGATCGAAGTGGAGCACCCGTCTACTCTTCGGTGCCGAGCGTGCCACCGGTACGTCGAGCCTGACCGGACCGGATCAGGCGCTGTCGGTCGATCTCGGTGGCTCCTTCTCGCTCACCCGCAACCTCGAGCTGTCGGGTGGCCTGCGCTACAAGACGCAGCGTGAGCGCTTCGACCTGAGCAATGACCAGAAGCTGGACAGCCAGGCGATCTACATCGGAACCGCGTTCCGCTTCTGAACCGGGCTCCGGCCTGATTCCTCGACGTCGAAACATTCTGGCGTATGAGCATGTCGAGCGTTCAATAGACGACCGAGGTCAGCTCCATGCGTCGATCGCGGCCCAGCCCCAAGCACCAGCCCGCATCGCCATCCTGCCCCGTATCCGGTCGATGCCGCCCAGCGCGATCACCGGCAGGCTCGTCGTCCGCGCCAGTGCCGCGAACCGCATCCGCCCGAGCGTGGGCGCGCCCGGATGTGAGCGGGTGGGGTGGAGCGGTGACAGGAAGATCGCACCCGCGCCCGAGCGTTCGGCAGCGCGAATCTCGCGCAGGCCATGCGCCGCGGCGGTGCCGTGGCGCGGGGCATGCGGCCGGCGGTGGTGCGCCCCGTCGGCACCCCAGCGGCGCGCTTTCGCGTCCCCGCCCGCGAGCAGCAGCACCAGCCCGCGCTGCCGCGCGATGCGGCGGACCTGGCCGAACAGGTGCCGCCGTTCGGCGTTGGGTGTCGCCTTGTGGCGGAACACGATTCCCGATCCGGCCGGCAGGCGGCGGATCGCGGCGAACAGGCCATCGCCCTGCCGCTCGTCGGTCATCATCCACAGGCGTGGAAGCTCGGGGTGGCGGGGTCGCATTGCCGCTCCTATAGCGAAGCCCATGTCCGATATCGACCATGATACCAGCCGCCCGGCTTTCGCCCTTCTTGCCGAGATCCGGGCCCGCATCGCGCATGCCGCCGCGCTCGCC
>SCUQ01000481.1 GCA_004297635.1 Rhizorhabdus sp.
GTCGATCATCCCCGCGTGCTGAGGGTCGTGGCGCTGTCTGGCGGCTTCGCGCGGCCCGAGGCCTGCGTCGAGCTGGCCAAGAATCGCGGCGTGATCGCGAGCTTCAGCCGCGCCCTGCTCGAGGATCTGCGCGCGCAGATGAGCGATGCCGAGTTCAACGCCTCGCTGGGTTCGGCGATCGACGAGATTCATGCCGCGTCGACCAAGAAGGCGGTACTGGCGGCGTAATCTTGTGGAGAGGGAGGCGCTATCTCTCCCCTCATCGTCATTCTCGCGGATGCGGGAATCCATAACCTCCGAACCGCAAGAGGTTCGAGCTTCAGGGAATATGGATTCCCGCCTTCGCGGGAATGACGTTTGCGGTTAGAGGGGCGTCATGAACCCCGAAGACTTCACCGATGACGAACTCCGCCTCGACCCCGGCTTCGCCGACCGCTTCGAGCGCGACGACAGGCGCCCGCCGGCCAAGCTCTATCTGATCTCCCCGCCCGCGATCGACGCGGGGTTCGCGGAAACGCTGGCCGCCGCGATCGACGCGGCGCCGATCGTCTCGGCGTTCCAGCTCCGCCTGAAGGGGATCGACGACCATCGCATTGCTGAACTCGCGCTGCCGCTCCAGGCCGTGTGCGCGGCCCGCGAGGTGGCGTTCATCATCAATGACTCGATCGGGCTGGCCAAGCGGCTCGACGCCGACGGCGTCCATCTTGGCCAGGATGACGGGGATCCGCGCGAGGCGCGGCAGATTCTCGGCCCGAAGGCGCAGATCGGCGTCACCTGCCATGACAGTCGCCACCTTGCGATGGAAGCGGGGGAGGCCGGCGCCGACTATGTCGCCTTCGGCGCTTTCTACCCGACCTCCACCAAGGAAACCAAGCACCGGCCGGAGTTGTCGATTCTCGGCTGGTGGTCCACCCTGTTCGAGATTCCCTCGGTGGCGATCGGCGGGATCACGCCGGCCAATGCCGCGCCGCTGATCGCGGCGGGCGCCGACTTCCTCGCCGTGTCGGGCGCGGTGTGGAATGATCCGGAAGGCCCGGCCGCAGCGGTTCGGAAATTCGCGGCGCTCGAAGGGATGGGGTGAGGCGGCCCGCCTCGTTCAGCGAGGCGGATATAAGCAGTCCATCATTGGCGCAAACCAGGCATCATAACCAAGTATGATGGCGACCAGGGCTGCCATCGAGACAAACAGGCCAATGCCTATCCTGGCGGCGCGCTCGCTCACCCCAGCTTCCCGAATTCCTTCTCGAATCCGGCCGTATCGCCCTGCTCCAGATAGCGGGCCTGATCGATCCAGCGGTCGCGGAAGATGCGGCCCTTGAACGCGCCGAGCCGCGTGTCGACTTCGGCCGCCTGGGCGGGGTCGAGGGCCGCGAGCTGGGCGAAGCGGTGGATGCCGATGCCGGCCAGCACGCTCTGCGCCTTGGGGCCGAGCCCCTTGATGCGGGTCAGCTCGTCGGCGGGAAGATCGGGATGCGCATCGACACCGATCACCGGCCCGGCCATGTCGAGCACGGCGGCGGCGGCGCCATCGGCCAGGCCATGGCCCTCCTTCGCGGCAGGCTTCGCCGCTGGCGCGGGCTTCGCCGCGGGTGGCGGCATGGACTCGCTCAGCGAAACGCGCTGGGTCGGCTTGCGCAGAAGCAGCACCAGCCCGATGATCGCGAAAAGCGCGACGATGGCTGCGATGATAAGCGTGCTATTCGACATTCCCCGTCCTTCCGAACTCTTGTCTACTCTTCCAATGCCGCAGCCGGAGAAGCGTTCCGCTGCCGTGCCAGCTCGCGCCACCCTATGTCGCGGCGGCAGAAGCCGCTCGCGAAATCGAGCGCATCGACGGCCGCATACGCCGTGTCGCGCGCTTCGCCGATATCCGCCCCCAGTGCGGTGACATTGAGCACACGCCCGCCATTGGCGATCAGCCAGCCGCCCTGCGACATCGCGGTGCCGGCATGGAACACCTTGGCGCCTTTGGCCTCGGCCGCGGCGATATCGCGGATCGCGCCGCCTTTGGCCGGCGTCCCAGGATAGCCCTTGGCGGCCATCACGACGGTGAGCGCGGTGTTGGGCGACAGGCTTGGGCGCGGCAGCTCCGCGAGCCGGCCTTCGGCGACCGCCAGCATCAGGGTGATCAGATCGTCTTCCAGCCGCAGCATCAGCACCTGGCATTCTGGATCGCCGAAGCGGGCATTATATTCGATCAGCTTGGGCCCCTCGGCGGTGAGCATCAGCCCGGCATAAAGCACGCCCGAATAGGGGATGCCCGCTGCCGCCATCGCCCGCACGGTCGGCTCGACGATCTCCGTCATCGCCCGCGCCTCCAGCTCCTGGGTCAGAACCGGGGCGGGGCTGTAGGCACCCATGCCGCCGGTGTTCGGGCCGGTATCGCCGTCGCCGACGCGCTTATGGTCCTGCGCCGATCCGAACGGAACCACCGTCGTGCCATCGGTCAGCGCGAAGAAGCTCGCCTCCTCGCCGCTCAGGAATTCCTCGACGACCACTTCGGCACCGGCGCTGCCGAAGGTCCCCCCGAACATGTCGTCGATCGCGTTCTCCGCCTCGCGGCGGCTTTCGGCGATCACCACGCCCTTGCCGGCGGCCAGGCCGTCGGCCTTGATCACCACCGGCACGCCGAAGCTGTCGAGTGCGGCCTTGGCGGCGCCGGCGTTGCTGAAGCGGCCATAAGCGGCGGTCGGGATATTCTCGCGCCGGCACAGATCCTTGGTGAAGCCTTTCGACCCTTCCAGCTGGGCGGCGGCCTGGTTCGGCCCGAAGGTGAGGATACCGTTCTCGCGCAGCTTGTCGCCAAGGCCCGCCACCAACGGCGCCTCCGGCCCGATCACGACCAGCCCGACATTCTCCTCGCGGGCGAAGGCGACCACCGATTCGACATGGGTCGGATCGAGATCGACGCATTCGGCATGCTGGGCTATGCCGGGATTTCCAGGCGCGGCGAACAGCTTGGTCAGCCGTTCGGATTGCGCGAGCTTCCAGGCCAGCGCATGTTCGCGCCCTCCCGAACCGAGCAACAGGACGATCATGGACGAGCTTCTCCCCGATGGCGCAGCAGGCGACAGGCCCCGCCTGTTAGCCGAGGAGACGCCGGGCGACAACGCGCCAGCGCAGACCGTTTCCGAATTGTCGGGGGCGCTCAAGCGCCAGGTGGAGGATGCGTTCGGCCATGTTCGCGTGCGCGGGGAGATTTCGGGCTTCAAGCGGCACAGCTCGGGCCATTGCTATCTGAGCCTGAAGGACGAGCGGGCCTGCATCGACGGCGTGATCTGGAAGGGGCAGGCCGCCGCGATGCGCTTCCGCCCCGAGGACGGGATCGAGGTGATCGCCACCGGCAAGCTCACCACCTATCCGGGGCGCTCCAAATATCAGATCGTGATCGATCGGATGGAGCTGGCGGGGCAGGGTGCGCTGATGGCGCTGCTCGACCAGCGCCGCCGCATGCTGGCCGCCGAGGGACTGTTCGACGAGAGCCGGAAGCGCCCGCTGCCCTTCATGCCGCGCATCATCGGCGTCGTGACGTCACCGACCGGTGCTGTCATCCGTGACATCCTCCACCGTCTGGAGGACCGCTGCCCGACCCATGTCATCCTCTGGCCGGTGGCGGTGCAGGGCGAGGGGGCGGCGGCGCAGGTGGCACGGGCGGTGCGCGGCTTCGGCGCGCTTCCCGGTGACGGGCCGGTGCCGCGACCGGATCTGCTGATCGTCGGTCGGGGGGGGGGATCGATCGAGGATCTCTGGGCCTTCAACGAGGAAGAGGTGGTCCGTGCCATCGCCGAATCGCCGATCCCGGTGATTTCGGCGGTCGGCCATGAGACCGATACCACGCTGGCCGACTTTGTCGCGGACCGCCGCGCGCCGACCCCGACCGCCGCCGCAGAGATGGCGGTGCCGGTCCGCGCCGAGCTTGCCCATCATGTCCGCGAGCTGGGCGGCCGCGCCGAACGGCTGGCGCTGCGCTATCGCGAGCGCGCCGGAGAGCGCTATGCGGCGATCGCCGATCGCTTTCCCGCGCTCGACAGCCTGTTCGCCGGCCAGCAGCAGCGGCTGGACGACATTGCCGATCGCCTGCCCCGCGCGCTTCAGCAGCGCATCACCCATGCCGATCGCGACCTCGCGCGGGCGGCAGGGCCGCTGCGCCGGACACTGCTCGACCGGAAATGGGAGCGGGCCAGCGAACGGCTGGAGGCGGTACGGCTTTCGTCCCGGCCGATCGTGACGAAGATCGAACAGGGCAGGGGCGCTCTGGACGCGCTGTGGCGGATCGCCGAGCAGCTCCACCCCGACAAGCCACTGGCGCGCGGCTATGTCCGCGTGGAGAAGCGCGGCGGCGGCGTGCTGGCCGGGGCGGACGAGGCGCGGGCCGCCGGGCTCCTGACGTTGCATTTCGCCGATGGTGCGGTCGATGCGCGGGTTGAGAATGGCGCCAAGCCCGCTTATGCGAAGCCCAGAACCCCCGAAGAAGACGCCGCGCGCCAGCGGGACCTCTTCTAGCGGCAAGGCACCGCCCCCATATCTGCGGTGAAGGAGCGACTGATGCTGATGAACTCGGGCCGCGCGGCCAAGCTCAACTATCTTGCCAATGGCTTTCGCGTCCTGGTGCCGGGCGATCATGTGGTCTGCGCGATTTCAGGCACGCCGATCGCGCTCGACGAGTTGCGCTATTGGAGTGTCGCGCGCCAGCAGGCCTATCTGAGCGCTGTCGAGGCGACCGCGGCGGAGCAGAAGGGTTGATCCTGCGCGGGCGCGGCCTTCGCGCCGCTCTGCTTGCTTTGCCTCTCGCCGCCTGCGCACCGACCATCATCCCGCCCGCGCCGCCGGCTCAGCCGCCCGCCGCGGTACCCCGCATCGTCGACACGGACTTCACCCTGTCGGGCTCGATCGAGCAGGGTGGCCTCGCCACCGGGATCGTCTCCGCCGGCACCCGGAGCCTCAGCCTGGACGGCAAGGCCATAAGCTTCGCGTCCGATGGCCGCTTCCTGATCGCCTTCGATCGCGATGCTGGTCCGGCCGCCAGGATCGAGGCCATCGCTGCCGACGGCACCGTCCTGCGCCACACCGTTGCCGTCGCGCCCCGCCAGTGGCGGATAGAATCGCTGCCCACTCTGCCGCGTGGCACCAAGCCGACCCCCGAATTCCTCGCCCGCCGCAAGCTGGAGCTCGACCAGATCGCAGCCGCCCGTGCGATCGACAGCGGCAGCCAGGGCTGGCGGCAACGCTTCATATGGCCCGCAACGGGCCGGATCAGCGGCGTTTTCGGATCGCAGCGCATCTATGCGGGCGAGCCGGGGGCCTATCATGCCGGCGTCGATGTCGCCCGGCCGACCGGCACCCCGGTCGTCGCGCCGGCCGATGGAGTGGTGATCCTGGCCGCCGCGGCACCCTTCAGTCTGGAGGGCAATCTGCTGATGATCGACCATGGCATGGGGCTCAACTCGGCCTTTCTCCATCTGTCGCGGATCGACGTGAAGGTGGGGCAGGCGGTGAAGCAGGGCGAGACGCTGGGCGCGATCGGCATGACGGGGCGGGCGACCGGGCCGCATCTCCACTGGGCGGTCAAATGGCGGGAGGCGCGGATCGATCCGGCGCCGCTCGCGGGAGCGATGGCGCCTTGAGGGCCAGATCAGAGGATTCTCTTGAACCGCACCAGATTGCTGTTGCCGATCGTACCCAGATAACCGCCCAGCATCGCCTTCTTGATCACCACCTTGTCGCCCTTCGCGGGCTGGCGGTTGAGGGCCTCGGTCGTTTCCCAGGTGCCGCTGTCCTTGTCCAGGACGACCGACCAGTAATAGCCGGCCGGACGCACGGCCAGGATCCCGGCCTCGAGCTTGTCGATGCCGGGATCGTCCATGCGGACGCCGCGCAGGCTGAACTTGGGTAGCGAGAAGCCGAACAATGTGCGCCGCGTTTCCTTCAGATCCTGTCGGGACAGGACGACCACATCGCCCTTTTTCTGCGCGGCAGCGACGGCTTCGGACTGCGCGTCGAAGCAGGTCAGCCGCTTCGAGCTATCATCGATCGACCGGCAATCGAGCAGTTTGTCGAACAGTTCGGACCGGATCGCGGGTTCGTCGGGTGCCGCTGCGGCAGGCGATGCGAGCAGCGCGGCCATCAGCAATGTCGTTTTGCGCACACTGGCCATCGCCACCCTCCTGATCGTGAAACATTATAACCATCTAAAGCGTCGTAATAGCAACGAGATTTCGTGACTGTTGCATAAATACGACATCTGGGGCCCAACATGTCCGGGGTGTGAACCCGAGCTTTACAGGCTGATCGGATTTCTTGCACATCTGGCGGATACCCGAATGAAATGGGGAGGTGTGCCAGCATCTGCTCCATTTCGTGACGGTTGGGCTTGGGGGTTAACCCCCGCTCACTCCAGAAAAGGGACTGGAAAGTGGTCACTACAGAAAAGAAGTTCAGCCGGTTCGGCCTGAACACGAGCGCCGCCGCAGTTGCGTTGGCCATGGTTTTCGGCTCGTCCGCCGCCAATGCGCAGAGCGCGCCGGCCGAAGACGCTGCCGAGGACACCATCGTCGTCACCGGCTCGCGCATCGTCCGCCCGAACCTTGAGTCCAACAGCCCGGTCGTCGTCGTGACCGGTGAGGAAACGATCAAGAATGCGGACATCACGCTCGACACCTTCCTGAACACGCTGCCGCAGGTCAATCCGGCCGGCACGACCACGTCGAACAACCCGGGCAATAACGGCCAGTCGAACATCAACCTTCGCGGCCTCGGCACGAACCGCAACCTGATCCTGATCAACGGCCGCCGCCCGATGGTGTCGGGTAGCGATCAGACGGTCGATCTCAACACGATCCCGCAGGGTCTGATCGAGCGTATCGACGTCACCACCGGCGGCGCCGGCGCCGCTTATGGTGCGGACGCCATCGCGGGTGTCGTGAACATCATCACCAAGGACAATTTCTCGGGCGTCGATCTGCGCGTCAATTACGCCAATTCGATTCCGAAGACCGATGCGCGCGAATATCAGATCGCCGGCACGCTCGGCGGCAATTTCGACGAGGGCAAGGGCAACCTGGCCGTCTCGTTCGAATATTCGAAGCGCCAGGGTCTGATCAAGGCGCAGCGCGGCTTCGCCTCGCAGGCGACCTCGACCACCGGCACCTTCCCGACCGGCAAGTACACCTCGGTCAACGGCAACCCGATCCCGCAGGCGGCGATCAACGCTCTGTTCCAGAGCTACGGCACCGCGGCGAAGGACATTCCGACCGAGGGCCTGCTCGGCTTCAACTCGGACGGCTCGCTGTTCGGCCAGGGCACGTTCAACAATCCGCGGGACGTGGCGAACTTCCGTTACGGCATCGATTCCCCGGCGAACCCGAACCTGAACTTCTTCCCTGACTTCTACAGCTATAATTTCGACATCGTGAACATCCTGGTGCTTCCGCTGAAGCGCAAGTCGGCGTTCCTGCAGGGGCATTATGAAGTCAGCCCGGCGTTCGATTTCTTCATCCAGGGCGGCTACACCGATTATAGCTCGGCCACCGCGCTGGCGCCGACGCCGCTTGGCACAACCATCCGTGGCGTCGGTCAGAACTCGCCGCTGCAGGCGAGCTCGCCGCTGATCCTCAGCGGTCAGTTCACCGGCCTTGTCGTTCCGACCACCAATCCGTTCATCTCGGCCAATCTGCGGACCTTGCTGAACGCGCGTACCGGCGACGATCCCCGTCTGGCGGGTGCCGGCGGCAACGAAGCCTTCCCGATCAGCTATCGCTTCCTCGGCACCGGCCTGCGTCAGCAGACCTTCCGTAACCGCGTGGCCCAGGGCCTGGCCGGTCTCCGCGGCGAGTTCGCGCCCGGCTGGCGCTACGAGGCTTATTATTCGTGGGGCGAGACCAACATCGACCAGACGGCGGCGGGCAACGTCAACGTCCAGAAGGTGCAGCAGCTGCTCGAAGCGGCTGACGGCGGTCGCAGCCTCTGCGCGGGCGGCTTCAACCCCTTCGGCATCCAGCCTCTCTCGGCTGACTGCGTGAGCTTTGTCGATGAGGTCGGTCAGACCAAGACCAAGTTCACCCAGAAGATCGCGCAGGCCTATATCAGCGGCGAGCTGGCAGAGCTGCCGGGCGGCACGATGCAGGTCGTGTTCGGTGCGGAGCAGCGCAAGTTCCGCTATGCCTTCGATCCGGGTTCGCTGTTCGGTCCGATCGCCGGCTTCAACACCTCGACGCCTGACCTCGGCACCAACAAGTTCACCGACTTCTTCGGCGAGTTGCTGGTTCCGATCGCCAAGGACGTGGCCTGGGCCGACACGCTCGAACTGTCGCTCACCGCACGTCGTTCGAAGAGCGATTTCAACGACATCCAGAACGGCATCAACGGCGCTCCGTCGAACGACTGGGCCTATGGTGGTACACTGACCTGGGCGCCGATCCGCGAGGTTCGCCTCCGCGCCAGCTACCAGCATTCGGTGCGTGCACCGAACTTCGGTGAGCTGTTCTCGGGTGGCGGCGGCTTCCCGCAGATCTTCGATCCATGCTCGATCAGCAGCAATTTCCGCACCACCAAGGGTGCTGCTGCGGCGACCATCTGTCAGACGGCGGGCGCGGCCGGCGGTCTGGCCGGTCTGACCAACACCTTCGTGGCAACCCCGGGTGCGCAGGCATTCATCACGACCACGAACAACCCGAACCTGAAGCCTGAATCGTCGAATGCCTTCACCGTCGGTGCGGTGTTCAATGCGATGGGGATCACCGGCTCGATCGATTACTACAACATCAAGATCAAGGACGTGATCGCCACGCCCGACGTGAACGACATCATTTCCGCCTGCTATGGCTATAATGATATCAACGCGAATCTGTCGGCGGCCAACCCCTTCTGTTCGGCGTGTTCCAGCGGCTGCAC
>SCUQ01000482.1 GCA_004297635.1 Rhizorhabdus sp.
GGATGCTGAAACCCGTTCAGCATCACGGTGATCAGGATTGCACGGTTAACCGGAACCCGGTCTCAAAATCATCCCGAAGCATCTGCAGAATGGCGTCCGCGACAGCCTCCGGGCTCTTCAGCGTGGCCTGATCCTCGCCCGGATAGGCCTTTTGGCGCATCGCGGTGGCGGTGGCCTTCGGATTGACGATAGCGACACGGATCGCGGAGATCTGCGCGATTTCCTCGGCGTAGGTCAGCAGGAGATTGTCCAGCGCGGCCTTGGAACAGGCATAGGCGCCCCAATAGGCGCGCGGCGTGTCCGCTACCGTGCTGGTCAGCCCGATCACCCGTCCGCCCGATGACGCCTTCAGCATCGGATCGAAAGCGGCGATCATCTGCTGCTGCGCCATCACGTTGAGAGTGAGCAGCCGGGCGAATTCCTTGGCGTCGATGGCGGGGACCGGTGCCAGCGTGCCGAGCATCGCCGCATTGAGGACCAGGAAGTCCAGCGCCTCCCAGCGTCCGGAGATCGCCTCGGCGAGACGCGCGATCGAGTCATTTTCGGCGAGGTCGAGCGGAGCGATCGTCGCGCTGCCGCCGGCTTGATGGATGCGGTCCTCGACCTCTTCAAGCCCGCCCGCCGTCCGTGCGGTGAGGATGACATGTGCGCCGGCGCGACCGAGCGCCTCCGCGGTCGCGGCGCCGATGCCGCGCGAGGCGCCGGTGACGAGCGCCAGCTTGCCGGAGAAAGGAGTGGCCATGATGATGCTCTGGTTCGACGGTCAGGCGACGACCCGCTCGCCGTGCAGCGCGAGCTGGTCGGTCGGGATCAGCTCTTCCTGATCGGTCAGGTGGGTGGGATAGTCGCCCGTGAAACAGGCGTCGCAGAAATTGGGCGCGGCATCGACCCTGCCGTCTTCGCCCAGGGCGCGGTAGAGGCCGTCGATCGACAGGAAGGCGAGGCTGTCGGCGCCGATATAGGCCGCCATCTCGGCGACGTTCATCTGGGCCGCGAGCAGCTTTGCCCGCTCGGGCGTGTCGACGCCGTAGAAGCAGCTGTGCCGGGTAGGCGGGCTGGCGATCCGCAGATGGACTTCGCGTGCGCCGGCGTCGCGCAGCATCTGGAGGATCTTCACGCTCGTCGTGCCGCGCACGATCGAATCGTCGATCAGCACAAGCCGCTTGCCATCGATCAAGGCGCGATTGGCGTTATGCTTCAGCTTGACGCCAAGGTGGCGGACCTGATCGCCAGGCTGAATGAAGGTACGCCCGACATAGTGCGAACGGATGATGCCCAGCTCGAACGGAATGCCCGATTCCTGCGCATAGCCGATGGCCGACGGCGTGCCCGAATCCGGTACGGGCACGACGATGTCGGCTTTCACCGGGTTTTCCAGCGCCAGCTGCGCACCGATCCGCTTGCGCACCGTATAGACCGACGATCCATCGACGATGGAATCGGGGCGCGAGAAATAGACATGCTCGAAGATGCAGGGGCGCGCGCGCATCTCCGCGAAGGGGCGGATGGAGCGCAGGCCGCCTTCCGAGACGATCACCAGTTCGCCGGGTTCGACCTGGCGGATGAAGGTGGCGCCGACCACGTCGAGCGCTACCGTCTCGGACGCGAAGATATAGGCGTCGCCGACGCGGCCCAGCACCAGCGGCCGAATGCCCAGCGGGTCGCGGCAGGCGATCATCCCCTCGGGCGTCAGGCAGATCAGCGAATAGGCGCCTTCGACCTGTTTGAGCGCATCGATGAAGCGATCCAGCAGGGTGCGATATTTCGACATGGCGACGAGGTGGATGATCGTCTCGGTATCGCTGGTCGACTGGAAGATCGATCCCGACCGCACCAGATCGCGCTTCAGCTTCATCGCGTTGGAAATGTTGCCGTTATGCGCGATCGCGAAGCCACCCGAGGACAGTTCGGCGAACAGCGGCTGCACGTTGCGCAGCGCGGTTTCGCCGGTCGTCGAATAGCGGACATGGCCGCAGGCGACCCGGCCGGGCAGGCCACGGATCACTTCGTCCTTGTCGAAATTGCCGGCGACGTGGCCCATGGCGCGATGCGTATGGAAGGCATGCCCGTCCCAGCTGGTGATGCCGGCGGCTTCCTGTCCACGGTGCTGGAGTGCGTGCAGCCCCAGCGCCACCATGGCGGCCGCGGTTTCAGCGCCCCAAATCCCGAAAACGCCGCACTCTTCGCGCAGCTTGTCATCATCAAAAGGATGCGTGGTGAGCATCGGGGGTCCCGTCGCGTTGGCCGATAGGCGCGCATATAGTGAGGGCGGGAGCGTTTGTCGCCCCAATGTCACAAATATTGTGCGGCGCGATGAGATTTCCTGCCCGGACTTGCCTGAATGTCGGCTTTGGCGCATCGCGGACCCCATGACACAGGCCGAAAACCATGATCGCGAGCAGGGCAGCCGGCTCGATCCGCGCTACGATGCCGCCGGGCTGATCACCGCCGTCGTGACTCATCACGAAACGGGAGAGCTGCTGATGCTCGCCCATATGAATGCCGAAGCGCTGGCCGCGACGCTGGAGAGCGGCGAGGCGACCTTTTACTCGCGTTCGCGCGGCCGGCTCTGGAAGAAGGGCGAGACCAGCGGCCATGTGATGCGGCTGATCGAAGCGCGAATCGACTGTGATCAGGATGCGCTGTGGCTGCGGTGCGATCCTGCAGGCCCCGCCTGCCATACCGGCGAATCGACCTGCTTCTACCGCGCGGTCGAACCCGACGGCCGGTCATTGAGGCGTATCGCGCACCCGAAATGATCGCGATCTACGACTAAAGTAGCAATCGTTTGCAATCGCGCGATTGCCGCTGCGGAAGCGGTGGCTTACCCGATGTGATGTCATCATGTGGGGGTGTGCCGTGACCGTCGATTGCGTAACCGCTTATCCGCTGGTGTCCACGCAGGCCGAAAGCTTCGGGATCACAGATTTGTCGCGTGAATTCGGCATCACGCCGCGCGCGCTCCGTTTCTACGAGGAAGAAGGCCTGATCGCCCCCCGGCGCGACGGGGCCACGCGCATCTATTCGCGGCGGGATCGGGCGAGGATCGCATGGATTTTGCGGGGGAAAAGCCTCGGCTTCAGCCTCGACGAGATCGGCGAACTGCTCGACCTCTATGATCTCGGCGACAATCGGGCGACCCAGCGCGCGGTCACGGCGGAACGCTGCCGTCTGAGGGTAGAAGGGCTGCGGCACCAGCTGTCCGAGGTCCAGGCCATGATCGATCAGCTTTCGCGCTTCGCGACCGCGCTGGAGCAACATGCGGCCGCGTAACGACCGGCCCCAGGGCTTCTACGTAAGCCTCGTCAGATTAACCCATTTTTAGATTCCTGACGTCGTTCAGCTGTGCCATTGATGCCCGGATGAACGAGGGGCCCAGAGAGATTCGGCTGCGCGGCCGTCTGGTCAACAGCCTCTACACCGAGGCCATGCTGCTTGCCGACGAGGCACGCGGCTATTTCGAGCATCAGGGACGCGAAGACCGGCTCGCGCTCGATCCGCTTGCCCGGGTTACGCTGAGCTGCGAATCGCTGAAGGTGACGACCCGGCTGATGCATGTGCTCGCCTGGCTGCTGACCGAACGCGCTATCGAACTTGGGCAGATGAGCGACGAAGAGGCGGCGGCCTCGACGCGGCGACTGGGCGACGCTGCGGCCAGCGACGCGGCATCGGTGGCGGGCCTCCCCCAGGCGTCGATCGCACTGATCGATGCGAGCCAGGATCTCTACGCGCGCGTCAGGCGGCTCGAGGTCGAAGCGCCGGTCGAGGAGCCGACGGCGAGCCCCGCGCTCAGTCTGCTCGATCGACTGGAACGGGCTTTCTGAATGGCGCCAGCGAATCTGTTCGATGACGGCCCCGGCCGCCTGTGCGAGGATGCGCGCCATGCCGTCTAGCAACAGGGGCGGAGTCAGCAGCATTTCGGATATTGCGCGGCTTGCGGGCGTGTCGGCGTCGACGGTGTCGCGTGCGCTTGCCGGCAGCAAGATGATCAGCCTCGACACGCGCAACCGGATCAACGATCTGGCGCGCGAGCATGGCTTTCAGCTCAATCAGATGGCGCGCAACCTGCGGCTCAAGCGCACCAATGCGATCGGCATCGTTTTCCCGCTGGGGCATGAGGTCGGGCAGCTCGTTTCCGATCCTTTCTTCATCGCGATGCTGGGCCATGTCGCGGACGGCGTCACCGCGCGGGGCTTTGACCTGCTGTTGACCCGGATCATTCCCGACGATGGCGGCTGGCTCGATGGACTGGTCAATTCCGGTCGTATCGACGGGGCGATCGTGATCGGCCAATCGAATCAGGAAGAAGCCATCCGCCGGGTCGCGGCGAGCTATGATCCGCTGGTGATCTGGGGTGAGCGCACGGCTGACCAGGGCTATTGCTCGGTCGGGACCGACAATGTCGCGGGCGGCAAGATCGCGACGCGCCATCTGCTGGATGCGGGCCGTCGCCATATCCTCTATGCCGGCCATGCCGATGTGCCGGAGATCAGCGCGCGCTATGCCGGCTTCGTCGAGGCGCATCGCGAGGCGGGGGTGGAGCCGGCGGGCGTGATCCCCGCGCCCTTTACGCCAGAGGGTGCCTACCAGCTGTTTCGCGACCATCTGGAGCAGGCGCCGAAGCTGGATGGAGTTATCGCGGCGTCGGACGTGATCGCCATCGCGGCGATCCGGGCGTTGGCTGATCGCGGCCTGAAGGTGCCCGATGATGTCGCGGTCGTCGGCTATGACGATGTCCCGCTCGCGTCGCAGATGGCGCCATCGCTGACGACGATCCGTCAGGACCTCCGCGAGGGCGCCCTTCACCTCGTCGATCGGCTGTTCCGGCGGATCGGTGGCGAATTATGCGGTCCGGTGGTGATGACGCCCGAACTGATCGTCCGCGCGTCTGCGCCCTGAGGCGCATCAGCGGAAGGCGAAGACCAGAGCTGCGGTCAGCATCAGCAGTGCGGCGCCATGGATACGGTAATTCTGCCACCACGGCACGCAGGCCAGCGCCGCACTTTCCGCATGCCAATGCGCGCGGGTCCAGAGCAAGGGTGATAGCTGGCGTGCCGGCCGGATCAGGCTGGCGATGATCATGCCGATCGTCGAGGCTGTCAGGATGATCGGGGCCGCGTAGAGAAAATGCAGGTCGATCCGTCCGCTTACCGGGCCCAGCAGGAATAGCGCGCCGCCGGTCGCGACACCGGCCAGGATCGCGGCATGGGCGCCGCTGCTGCTCGCTCGGCGCCACAGCAACCCGGCCAGGAACAGCACGACCACCGGCGGCACCGCATAGGCCAGGACCGACTGGAGATACTGCCACAGCGATGGAAAGCGCACCACCTGTGGCGCCCAGGCCGCGGCGGCAATCATGAAGCCGAGCGTGGCGATTTGGCCGCACCGGGTGAGTGCCCGGCCGCTGGCTCTCGGAAAGGCGGGGCGCACGAAGTCGATTGTCACGATCGTCGCGGCGGCATTGAAGGTAGCCGCGAGCGAGGACATGGCTGCGGCCAGGAAGCCCGCGATCACGATTCCCAGGAAGCCGTTGGGAATCAGGCTGAACAGCAAGGTCGGATAGACCATGTCGGCACGGCTGAGATCCGGGGCGATCAGCAGCGCCGCGGTTCCGGGCAGGACCATCAGCCACAGGATGGGCAGCTTCAGCAGCCCGGCGAACAGGCATCCCCAACGGCCATGATCGACGCTGCGCGCCGCCAGGACCCGCTGGACCATGAACTGGTTGGTGCACCAGAAATAGAAACCGAGGATCGGCACCCCGATGACGAGGCCGAGCCACGGCAGCGTGGGATCGTCGAGCGGCCGGATCAGGCTGAGCTTGTCGGGCGGCACCGCCGCGACGACCGCGCTCCAGCCCCCCGCATGATCGAATGCCGCCACCGCGATCACCGCCGAGCCGCCGAGCAGGATCAGCGCCTGCATCACCTCGGTATACAGCACCGCGCGCATGCCCCCCGCAGCCGTGTATAGGCCAGCGGTCA
>SCUQ01000483.1 GCA_004297635.1 Rhizorhabdus sp.
GCCCGCGTGTCCGAGAGGATGCGCACGAAATCGGCCTCGGTCAGCGCCTTGAGCTCGACCCGGATCGGCAGGCGCCCCTGCAGCTCCGGCAGAAGATCCGACGGCTTGGCGACATGGAAGGCACCGCTGGCGATGAACAGGATATGGTCGGTCTTGAGCGGTCCATATTTGGTCGCGACGGTGGTGCCTTCGATCAGCGGCAACAGGTCGCGCTGGACGCCTTCGCGGCTCACCGATCCCCCACGCACGTCGGAGACCGCGATCTTGTCGATCTCGTCGAGGAAGACGATCCCGTTCTGCTCGGCATCCTGCAGCGCCACCCGGCTGACCTCGTCCTGATCGAGACGCTTGTCGGCTTCTTCGTCGACCAGCTTGGTCCACGCCGCACGGACGGTCATCTTCCGGCGTTTCGTACGCCCCTGGCCGAACGCCTTGCCCATCATGTCACTGAGGTTGATCATCCCGACCTGGCCGCCCATGCCGGGGACTTCGAAAGGCATGCCGCCCGAATCCTCGACCTCGATCTCGATTTCCTTGTCGTCGAGCTGATGTTCCTCGAAGCGCTGTCTGAAGCTCAGCCGCGTCGCCTCGCTGGCATCCTTGCCGACCAGCGCATCCAGCAGGCGCCCCATCGCCGCCTCCTCGGCCTTGTCCTTGACGGCGGCCCGGCGCCGTTCCTTCTCGAGCCGCACGGCTTCCTCTACCAGATCGCGGGCGATCTGCTCGACATCGCGGCCGACATAACCGACCTCGGTGAACTTCGTCGCCTCGACCTTGACGAATGGAGCGTCCGCCAGCTTGGCCAGCCTCCGGCTGATCTCGGTCTTGCCGCAGCCGGTCGGCCCGATCATCAGGATATTCTTGGGCGTTACCTCGTCGCGGAGGTTCTCCGGCAGCCGCTGGCGGCGCCAGCGATTACGCAGCGCGACGGCGACGGCGCGTTTCGCATCGGCCTGGCCGACGATATGCGCGTCAAGTGCGGCGACGATCGCCTTGGGAGTCAGATTGTCGTTCATGGGATGTCGTGCTTTCGGTTCGAAGCGTATCGGACGATTCAATTGGCGCTGTCGAGCGCTTCGATCGTCAGGCTGTCATTGGTGAAGACACAGAGTTCCGCCGCGATCGCCATCGCCTTGCGGCAGATCGTTTCCGCATCGCTCTCATAGTCGACCAGCGCGCGCGCCGCCGACAGCGCAAAATTGCCGCCGGATCCGATCGCCGCGACGCCGCCCACCGGCTCCAGCACGTCGCCATTGCCGGTGAGGATCAGGGTGACGTCCTTGTCCGCCACGATCATCATCGCTTCGAGATTGCGGAGATATTTATCGGTCCGCCAGTCCTTGGCGAGCTCGACGGCGGCCCGCAGAAGCTGGCCGCCAAATTGTTCGAGCTTGCGCTCGAGCCGGTCGAACAGGGTGAAGGCATCGGCGGTCGCGCCGGCAAAGCCGCCGATCACCGATCCGTCACCCAGCTTGCGGACCTTGCGGGCGTTGGGCTTCATCACCGTGTTGCCCATCGAGACCTGGCCGTCGCCGATGACGACCACCTTGCCGCCTTTGCGCACCGACAGGATCGTGGTGCCATGCCATTTGGGAAGTTCGCTCATATCCGTCCTGAAATGCTTTGCGGGGGCGGATATGGGGATGGCCCGGCGCGAGCGCAATCGGGATCAGGTCCGCCCCAGAAACATGAAGCAGGCAGCGCCCACCATGCAGGCGAAGGCACCGAGATGCCGCCAGCCCATCTGCTCGCCCAGCACCAGCACCGCGAAGCCGGCGAACACCAGCAGGGTGATGATCTCCTGGGCGATCTTGAGCTGCCCGGCGCTCCAGCCATGGAGATAGCCGATCCGGTTGGCGGGCACCGCGAAGCAATATTCGACGAGCGCGATACCCCATGAGGCAAGGATCACGATCCACAGGCGCGTGTCGGTAAACTTCAGATGGCCGTACCAGGCCGCCGTCATGAAAAGGTTGGAGGCGACGAGAAGGAAGAGCGGGGTCAGCGTCATGCCGGCGGGCATAACGCCGAACCGCTCAGGCCGGAAGAGTCAGACTCGGCGGATC
>SCUQ01000484.1 GCA_004297635.1 Rhizorhabdus sp.
GCTCTTCCGATCTGAGTAATACAGCTGGCAAGCGGAGGCCTGCGGCGATGAGACCCTATGGCGAGCCTCCTCCCTACCCGCTATCCCGGAACAGGCAAAGGCCCGCCCCGGCCGAAGCCGGAACGGGCCTTAGGATCACGATGCCGAACCCGGTTCTAGCGAACCCGCAGTTCGTCCTCGTCGCGCAGGCGGCCGCCATAGGCGGCGGCGACCGCGGCGATGAACGCGCCGATCAGCAGCGACAGCGCCGCGAAGAAGCCGATCGTGGACGAGACCTTGCGGGCCTTGTCCGCCGCTTCGCGCAGCGCTGTGGTCGCGGCATCGACCCGCCGTTGCGCCTCGGCCGGGGAGACGCCGGTCTGCCGGGCGACGACGCCCGCCAGATAGCCGCGGTCGGCGGCGGCGAGGCCGTCGGGCCGCGCGAGCAGCCGTCCGATTTCGGCACGCGCCGCGTCCGTCATCGCCGGATCGGCGGGGCGGTTCGATCGGAGCATGGTGTCGGTGGCATAGCCGACGGTGTTGGCCGTATCGGCCGCGGCGTTCAGGGTCGATGCGGTCGCGGCCAGCGCCACGCCGGCGACGATCACCGTCGAGACGGCCCAGGCCAGCAGGCCATGGGCCGTGTCGCGGAACAGCACCTCATCGGTGTGGACGCCGGTCCAGCGCGTGCGCAGCCGCCCGGTGATATAGCCGCCGAGACCCGCAGAGACCCATTGGGTCACGATCAGCCAGATACCGGCGCCGATCGCGAAGCTGGCAAGGCTGGGGCCGACGCCGGGCCAGGGCGATGCCGCCGCGAAGCCCAGGCCGGAGCCGAGCGCGACCAGGATCATCGTCGCCGCGATCGCGACGACCGCGCCGGCGAAGATCGCGGGCCAGGACACGGCGGACCGGGCGGATTCGGATGTGGCGTTCCCCTCGAGGGGAACGCTGGTGACGATGGTCGCCATCCCTGCCTCCTAGTGCCAGAACAGAAGAAGCAGGATGATGATCGGGATGGGGATTCCCAGCAGCCACAGCAGGATAGGCATGGTCCGTCTCCTTAGCCGCACCGTGTGCATCGGCGGTGCTTGTGGCGGCTGAACAATGCTGGAAGAATGTGGTTCCCGGACGGAGAGACTGGGAGACGAGCGGGTGATCCTAATGGTTCGCCGCCACCGCCTGATCCATCGCCTCGATCGCCGGCCGCCCGACCGGCGCGCTTGCGTCCTTCGGCATCCGTGCCTCGATCGGGCGCAGCCACGCCGCCGCCTGCGGGCCGACCGCGATCTGCGGGTTCGAGGGGATCAGCTTGCCGCGCGCTTCCCACGCGCCCACCAGCCCGCGCGCCTCGCCGAAGGCGGCGGCCAGCGGCTGGCTCTTGCGCAGCGCGTGGTTCAGCAGCGCATCGCCGAAGAAGGTCCAGTCGTTGTCCGAGGCGCAGCCGAAGGAGGTGCGGTCCGCCGCCGCCGCCGTGATCACCGCGCCTTCGGGTGAGGCGAGGGCGGGCAGGAACACGCCCGAGAAACAGGCGCTGATGATCACCAGCCGGTTGCGCAGCCGTCCGTGGCGCAGCACATAATTCAGCCAGGTCGGCGGCAGGGTGGCGATGAACGCACCCTGATCGCGCCAGGCGAGTCCCGCCGGGGTGCCATGCGCGGTGACGTAGAGGATCAGCGCATCCTCGTCGGGGTCGATCAGCCGGCCGACATGGTTCAGCGCGGTTTCGAGGGTTTCCAGGCCGCCGCGCGGCAGCGGATCGATGCTGCGCCCGTCATAGCCCGCAAGCAGCAGGGTCCGCCCGGCGGCGTCATAGCGGCGCGCCAGCACCCGCGCCGCCTCCCGCGCCTCGCGCCCGAACACCGGATCGCTGTCGAGCGCGGCGACCACCACATAGGCATCGACCACGCCCGGCCGCTGCGGCGCCAGCCCCTCCGCCGCGCTGGCGAGGCGCCGCCGGTCGAGATCGCTGATGCCGGGGCGCGCATCCCGCCGCTGCGCCGCTCCGCCGGACGGGGGATCGGCCATGGCGGCGCGGACGGGCGCGTCCAGCGCCGGAGCCGGCCCGCCGGGCGCGAGCGCGGGCAGCGCGATCCCCACGCCGAAGCAGAGCCATGCGATCAGCCGCGCCATCATCGGTCGTCGCCCCATCCCGAATCCGTCAGCGGGAGACTGACCCAAGGGCGGCCGCTTTTAAAGCCCCCCGATCAGCCGAGACCTTGGGACACCAGCCCGGACAGGACCCGCACCAGATCCTGTTGCCGGTCCACGCCCATCTTGCGGAAAATGGCCTTCAGGTGGATCCGCGCGGTGCCGGTGGTCTGGCCGAGCTGGATCGCGGCGGCGTCGAGCGCGGCGCCACCGCCCAGCAGCGCGGCCAGCCGCGCCTCGGTACGGGTGAGGCCGAACAGGTCGGTCAGCATCGCGATGGACGCGCGCCGGCCCATCGCGCGGTCGTGGAGGATCAGCATCGCCATCGGCTGGACCGACAGGCTCAGCTCCAGCGAGGGCGCGACCGGTCCGACGAAGATATGCAGCGGCGCGGCGCCCGAGCGGTCGGCGGTCAGCCAGCCGCCGGGCTCGGCGCCCTCGCCCCCGGACAGGCCGACGGCGGCGAACAGCAGCCCGCCGAGCCGCGCTTCCTGCGCGGGATCGGCAAGGCCGAATATATCGGCTTTTACGCTGAGCAGGGGGGATGTCGTCAGCATGCGGTCCGCCGCGGCATTGGCGTAGAGGATCCGCTTGTTGGGGCCGAGCAGGATCACACCCTGCGGCATCTGCTCGATCAGCTGCAGCGACGCGCGCTCCTTGCTGCGCAGCGAGCCCATGATCTCGGCCAGGTCGAGCGCCTGGGCGAGGTGGCTCTTGATCTGCAGGAAGCCGTCGACATCGGCCCGGTTGACATGGCCCTGCCGCCGGGTGCGCTGCAGGCTGATGTTGACCTGCCAGCGGTCATTGGTGGTCAGATGTCCGCCGATGCAATAGCGCAGCCCCAGTCGGCCATACCAGTCATAGACCGGATCGCGGTCCATCGCCGCTTCGTCCATGATCATCGAATCGTAGAACAGCGGCGCGCCGGTGCGATTGACATATTCGGTGCGCGGGCAACGGGCCATCTGGTCGCGCGCGAACTCCGCGCAGACATCCTCGGTGAAGCGGCCGGCCAGCACGATGCCGTTGTCCTGTACGGTCCTTGGCACGAACACCATCGTGGCGCCCGCGCTGCGGGTCACATCCTCCATACCGCGCAGCGCCGCGCCCCACAGGCCCGGATCGACGGCGGCGGCATAGAAAGACCGGATCATCCGGCTGAAGGCTTCGATCGAGGTCGTCCGCAACGCCACCCCTCCCACGCGAGACACCGGTCGTAGCATGACAGAACTGATCCGATAACATGTTAATATGGATTGGTATTCCTTCCGGAAAGCGCCGTTGCCGGCCCCCGCCTTTTCAGGCCGATCTATCCCGTTTGGGATATGTTCCACCTCTTGCCGCCCCGTTAGGCTTGTCCGGCATCGGGAAAGATCGGGGTGGGGCGCGAATATTGCCGGCCTCCGCCCTTCGAACCGTTCCCCGACATCTTGATTGGCAGTGCGTCCGCCGATGTCTGGCGGGCGGGGTTCGTAACGGGAGGATTTCATGGCGGTTCTGACAGGCGGTTCGGTGGCGGCGGTGCGTTTCGATACGTTCAGCGTCGCGAATGATTTCGATGGCGACATCACCTCGGCCACCAGCACGCAGGTGGTGAGCGACACGGGTGGCGGCTTCGTCGTCACCTTCGGCGGCACCGGCATCACCTTCAACAGTGCGGGCGACGTTACCGGCGGCACGGCGACCAGCATCACCGAACGGTTCAACGGCGGCGTCACCTACACGATCACCGGGCTCAACATCCCGGCCACCACCCTGGAGCGGTGGATCGCCACCAACGCCACCAGCGAAGCGCTGACCACCGTGTTCGGCGGCGACGACAATATCACCGGCACCAGCTTCAACGATGCGCTGCTCG
>SCUQ01000485.1 GCA_004297635.1 Rhizorhabdus sp.
GCCTATATCCAGCAGTTCATCAAACGCGGCACGCCGCGCCGGCTGGCAGAAGAGGATCGGCGGCGGCTGGCCGCCTATTTCCGCGTTCCGGAGGATCGGCTGGGCGGGCAGGGTGCGCCGGCCGCCGCCGTCGCGACCGCTTTGCTGGCGGTGCCGCGGATCGAGATCGGCGCGTCGGCCGGGCCGGGCGGTGTCGCGGAGATCGAGGAACGCGGCCGGCCGATCGCCTTCGACGCGGCCTGGCTACGCGACCTGGGCGCGCAGCGCTCCGCCAGCCTCTCGATCATTCGCGTCGCGGGTGATTCGATGGAGCCGGCGCTCCGCGACGGCGACGATATCCTGGTCGATCGCGATGCCGTGACGGTGAAGTCGGGCGCCATCTATGTGCTGCGGCTCGACGAGATGCTGATGGTGAAACGTCTGCTGAGGTCGGCGGGCCGGATCGTGATCCGCAGCGACAATCCCGCCTATCGCGACATCGACGACTATGATCCGGCGAACCTGTCGATCATCGGCCGCGTCCTGTGGTGCGGCCGCCGGCTCTGATCAGCCGCGCCGGCGATCGACCATGTAGAGACCCACCGCCGCGAGGACGCCCAGGGCGATACCCCCCACGACGCCAACCGAAGCCTGGCCGAAATGGTTGCCGATCACCGCCCCGGCGATGATCGTGAAGGCTATGATCGCGCCGCCGGCGCGCGAGGATTGACCAGGCTGCTGTTCCATCATGCCCCCATGCCATGACAGCTTGGGCAGCGCCAGCACCAGTCCCGCCTGTGCCGTGGCGGGACGGTCCGTCCCGGCGCGGGACGTGGTGAATCGCGCGGCTACCATCGAAGTGTGTGCACGACCCGGTTTTTCTGGTGCTGGCACGAGGCTTGAGTGTAAGGCGCGCAACGGGAACAGGGGGCTGGCTTGGAAGAGATTTTTTACATCGCCGATCGCAACAGCATCGACCAGGCCGAGGATCTCGTGCGTCAATATGGCCTGCTGGCGATCGACGAAGCCGCCGCGCGCAGCCGTCATTATCGCGATCTGGGCAATGAGATTCGCTTCTGCGAATGGCGGCAGATCGAGCGCTTCCTATCGGTGTTCACTCAGGACGTGGCGATCGGCACCGTTCACTGATCGGCCCGAGGCCGTCGTCGTCGACATATAAGCGTTCACTAGTCTCTGGCGGGCGGCCCGCCCTGTCGCTAGGGTCGTCTCATGCGTGTCGCCCGCTCGTCGCTCCGCGCTCCGATCCTGCTGGGCGCGATGCTATGCGTGTCGGCGACCGCGCTCGCGCAGCCAGAATCCGCCACGGCGCAGGATGCCGCGGGGCTGCCCGATCTCGACCCCACCAGCGAGATGGCGCCGCTCCCCGGCATGGAGGTCGACTGGCCCGAGCCCGCCGACGCTGACGCCACGCCGCCCACCACCGCTACCGGTGCCGCGGGAACCGCCACGCCGGGCGTCAAACCCGCCGATCCGGGCGTTGCCGAGATCCAGACCGACCGGCATTACAGCTTCGGCATCGAAGGGCTGTCGGGTGGCGAAGGCCTGCCGGTCGAAGCCGAGGCCGCGATCCGCGCGCGTTTCAAGCTGCTGTCCGCGCTGGAGGAAGGCAAGGGCGTCGGCAACACGGCGCAGATCGATCGCCGCGCCCGGCAGGATGAGGCGCTGCTCAAGCAGCTGCTGCGCGCCGCGGGCTATTATGATTCGGACGTCACCACCCGGATCGATGATGAACGCAACCAGCGGCTCGGCGTGGTCCTGCTCGTCACGCCGGGCGTGCTCTATACGCTCTCGGCGATCGATATCGCCGGTGTCGACGGGGCCGGCGACCGTGCCGGAGAACTCCGCCGGGCCTTCGGCATAGAGCCCGGCCAGCCGGCCAGTTCCGACCGGATCGAGACGGGGCTGACCGCGCTGAAGGCGGAACTGGGCCGCGAGGGCTTCGTCTTCGCCAAGGTGGGCGAGCCGACGCTGACCGTCGATCATGAGGAGCATTCCGTCCGCGTCGCGCTCGATGTCGATCCCGGGCGGATCCAGCGGATCGGCAAGATCATCATCGACGACCGGAAGCTGTTCAGCGTGAAGCATCTCGGCCGGATCGCGCGCTTCCGGCCCGGCGATGTCTATGACGCGGCGATGATGGACGATTTCCGCCGCGCGCTGATCCAGACGAGCCTGGTGTCGGCGGTGACGATCAAGCCGGTGCCCACCGCCGACCCGGCGGTCGTCGACATCCACGTCAAGCTGGAGCCGGCGCCGCCGCGCACCATATCGGGCTCGATCGGCTATGGCACCGGCGAGGGCTATCGCGTCGAGGCGAGCTGGCAGCATCGCAACCTGATCCGGCCCGAGGGCGCGGTGACGTTCAGGGGCGTGCTCGGTACCCAGGAACAGTCGCTCGGCGCGATCCTGCGCCGGAACAACTACAAGGCACGCGACCGGGTGCTGACCGGGCAGGTGCTGTTCAGCCATCTCAATGAAAATGCCTATGAGGCGCGCAAGATCACCCTTGCCGCAGGGCTGGAGCGCCAGACCAACATCATCTGGCAGAAGAAATGGACATGGTCCTATGGGGTGGAGCTGACCGCCTCGAAGGAGGACGATACGGTCAAGGCGACCGGTGCGCCGCGCCGCCGCCAATATCTGACCGGAGCCTTGCCCTCCAGCCTGTCCTATGACGGCTCGGACGACCTGCTCAATCCGACGCGCGGCTATCGCCTCGCGGCGCGAATCTCGCCCGAACTGTCGCTGCAGGGCAGTGCCTTCGGCTATGTGAAGGCTCAGCTGGACGGCAGCAGCTATCTGCCGATCGGCGGGCGCACGGTGATCGCCGGGCGGGCGCGGCTGGGCTCGATCATGGGCGCCGCCGCCGAGCGGATCGCGCCGACCCGCCGCTTCTATGCGGGCGGCGGCGGATCGGTGCGCGGCTATGGCTATCAGAGGATCGGCCCGGTCGACATCAATGGCGATCCGGCGGGCGGCCGCAGCCTGGCCGAATTCTCGATCGAGGCGCGGGTGCGCTTCGGCGATTTCGGCGTCGTGCCGTTCCTTGACGGCGGCAACCTCTATGCCGCCCGGCTGCCCACCTTCCGCAACCTGCGCTACGGCGCCGGCGTGGGCGTGCGCTATTATACGAGCTTCGGACCGATCCGCGTCGATGTCGGCACCCCCCTGAACCGGCGCCGGGGCGATTCCCGCATCGCCGTGTACGTATCGCTGGGACAGGCCTTCTGATGGCGATCGAGCGTGCCATGGTCGAGGAGGTCGAGGAGCGGGTCCATAGCTGGGGACGGCGCCATCCGGTGCTGCGGATCGCGGCGATCGGGCTGCTGTCGCTGCTGCTGCTGCTGTCGGCGGCGATCTGGATGCTGGACAGCGCGCCGGGCCACCGGCTGATCGCCGACCGGATCGGCGCGCTGCGGCCGGGATCGGGCCTGCGCATCCGGATCGGGCGGATCGACGGTTCGATCTGGAGCCGCGCCACGCTGCGCGACCTGCGCCTCTACGACACGCGCGGCCTGTTCCTGGAGGCGCCCGAGATAGCGCTCGACTGGCGGCCGACCGCCTGGGTCGCGAACAAGCTGTGGATCCGGAGCGCCCAGACCGACCTGCTGATCCTTCACCGGCTGCCCGCGCTCAGGCCCTCGCCGAAGAAGGGACCGTTGCTGCCGGGCTTCGACATCCATGTCGGCAAGTTCCATATCGGGCGCCTCCGGCTCGAACCTCCCGTCAGTGGACGCCGACAGGCGGTTCGGCTCGACGCCAGCGCGGATATCCATGCCGGCCGGGTGTTGCTGAAGCTCGACGCGGCGTCGACGGCGCGCGACCGGCTGAACCTCCAGCTGGATTCCGAGCCCGATCGCGATCGCTTCGACCTCGACGCCAAGCTGATCGGCCCGGCGGACGGCGTTATCGCGGGAATGACCGGCTGGAAGAAGCCGGTCGACGGGGTGATCGCGGGCAAGGGCCGCTGGACGCGCTGGAAGGGCAGGGCGACGCTGGACGTCGGCGATGTCCGGCTGATCGAACTCGCCCTGACCGCCGATCGCGGCAGATATGCGCTCGACGGCACGCTGGAGCCGACCAGCTTTCTCAGCGGCAAGCTGCAGCGGCTGACCGCGCCGATCATCGGCGTGAAAGGCGCAGCGACCCTGGCCGACCGGCAACTGAGCGGCTCGCTGGCGCTCCGGAGCCCGGCCATCGAGCTTGCCGTGGCGGGGACGCTGGACCTGGCCAACAGCGCGTTCCGCGATGTCACCCTCGACGCCCGGTTGTTCAAGCCGCCGGCCTTCTTCCCGAACATGACCGGTCGCAACATCCGGCTCCACGCCAGCTTCGACGGTCCGTTCGGCACCGCCGACTACGGCTATGCGCTGACCGCGGATCATGCCGCCTTCGACACGACCGGGTTCGATGCGGTCCGCGCCGAAGGCAAGGGCAAGCTCTCCGATCCGCCGGTCAGGCTGCCGGTGCGGCTGTCGGCCCGCCGCGTGACCGGTGTCGGCGATGTCGCGGGCGGCATTCTCGGCAATCTCAGGGTCGACGGCGTGCTGCTCGTTACCGCGCAGAAGGTGACGGGCAGGGCGCTGAAGCTCAGATCGGACAGACTGAGCGGCGATCTTTCGCTTGTTCTCGATCTCAGGACTGGTGTCTATGATGTTGGTTTAAGCGGAAAATTACTGCGCTATTTCATTCCCGGCATCGGTATTGTCGACGTCAGTTCGGACCTTAAGGTAATGCCGGGCGCGGCCGGCCGGGGGACGATGGTCGCGGGGCGCGGACGGGCCTGGGTGCGCCGTTTCGACAATGGCTTCCTGCGTTCGCTGGCCGGCGGGCTGCCGTCGATCGATACCCGGTTGCGGCGCGGACCCGACGGCATCCTGCATTTCGAGCGGCTTGTGCTCACCGGCCCCGAGATCCGGATCAGCGGCAATGGCTATCGCCGCCGCGACGGTACATTCTATTTCAAGGGCAGCGGCCAGCAGGCGCGCTACGGCCCGCTGCAGATGACGCTGGACGGCAATATCAGCCGGCCGAAGATCGATCTGCTGCTGGCCAGCCCGATGCCGGCGCTGGGCCTCGCCAATGTCACGGTGAAGCTCGATCCGACCGCCCAGGGTTTCGACTATAGCGCGGAGGGCGGCTCGCGGCTGGGGCCATGGGGAAGCCGTGGTGCCGTCCTGCTGCCGGCGGGCCAGCCCGCGACCATCACGGTCACGGCCGTCGCGGTGAGCGGCGCGAAGGGCAGCGGCAGCGTGCGATCCGATCCCGGCGGCTTTACCGGACGGATCGATCTGGGGAGCGACGGTACGATATCCGGCCCGCTGATCTTCTCGGTCGAGCGCGGCCTGCAGAAGATCGAAGCCCATCTGCGCGCCCGCCGTGCGACGCTGGGCGGGCCGGTGGCGGTGACGATCGGCCGCGGCCGGCTTGACGGCACGATGTTGCTCGATCCGGCCGGACTCGAGGTCAATGGCAACGTCGCCCTGTTCGGTACAACGATGAAGGGCGTCACCCTGGGCCGGGGACGGGCGACCGTGGTGCTCAAGGGCGGCAACGGCTCGATCACGGCCAATCTCGCGGGATCGCGCGGGCGCGGCTTCCAGCTTACGACGGTCGCGCGCCTTGCAGGGGACAGCGTCACCGTGACGGCCGAGGGGGCGATCGATCGCCGCCCGATCCGGATCGAGACACCGGCTGTCTTCAACCGCGACGGCGACGGCTGGCGGCTCGATCCTGCGACCCTGGCCTTCGCGGGAGGCAAGGCGACAGTGGCGGGGCGCTTCGGCGGCTCGACCACGGAGGTCAAGGCGGGTGTCCAGTCGATGCCGCTCTCGGTGCTCGACATCTTCTATCCCGAGCTGGGCCTGTCGGGGATCGCAACCGGCGATGTCGACTATCGTATCGAGCGCGGCGCACGGATACCGACAGGCCGCGCCAACCTGAAGATCAGGGGGCTATCGCGATCGGGACTTGTGCTGACGTCGCGGCCCGCCGATGTGGCGCTGGCAGCGGTGCTGACCGACAGGGTAGCGGCCGGCCGCGCGATCGTATCGAGCGGCGGCAAGGTCATCGGGCGCGGGCAGGCCCGCATCACCAATCTCCCGTCGACCGGCGACCTGCCCGACCGGCTGAGCGCAGGCCAGCTCTTCGCGCAGCTTCGCTACGGCGGTCCGGCGGATACGCTGTGGCGGCTGTTCGGGATCGAGACGATCGACATTTCCGGCCCGGTGTCGATGGGCGCCGATATCAGCGGCAGCGGCGCCAATCCGGTGATCCGCGGTTCGCTGCGGTCCACCCAGGCGCGGATGGAAAGCGCGGTGACGGGCATGGTCATCAGCAATATCGCGGCGGCCGGCAGGTTCGACGGATCACGGCTGGTGATCGACAAGCTCAGCGGCCAGACGCGTGGCGGCGGAACGATCAGCGGACGCGCGGCCTTCGACTTTGCCGCGCCGCAGGGCCTGGGCATGGATGTGGCGGTGGACGCGCAGAACGCCCAGCTGCTCAATCGCGACGATATCGGCGCGACGGTGACGGGGCCGCTGACCATCAGCTCCGACGGCAATGGCGGCACGATCGCCGGCGACGTCCGGCTCGTTCGCGGCCGCTTCCAGCTCGGCCGGGCGGCGGCGGTGGCGACGATCCCGCAATTCGAGACGATCGAGCTCAACCGCCCCGACGATGACGATGACCTGCGCCGCCGCGCGCCATGGAAGCTGGCGATCAAGGTGGACTCGCGCAACCAGCTTGCCGTCACCGGACTGGGCCTCGACAGCGAATGGCGCGGCAAGCTCGATCTGGGCGGCACGATCGAGAATCCCGCGATCAACGGCCGGGTCGATCTGGTTCGCGGCGGCTATGAATTTGCGGGCCGCCGCTTCGATCTCGATCGCGGTTCGATCCGCTTCCTTGGCGAAACCCCGCCGGATCCGCTGCTCGACATCACGGCAAGGGCCAATCTCAATGGCGTCAGCGCGACGATCTCGGTGACGGGTACCGGCCTGAAGCCCGAAATCCGCTTCACCAGCATCCCCGCACTGCCCGAGGACGAGCTGCTGTCGCGGCTGCTGTTCGGTACGTCGATCACCAATCTTTCGGCGCCCGAGGCGCTGCAGCTGGCCGCGGCGGTGGGATCGCTGCGCGGCGGGGGTGGGGGCCTCAACCCGATCAACGCGGTACGCCGGGCGGCCGGGCTCGATCGCCTGCGCATATTGCCGGCCGACCCGACCATTGGAACCGGCACCGCGATCGCGGCCGGCAAATATATCGGCCGGCGCACCTATGTGGAGGTTATCAGCGACGGGCAGGGCTATTCGGCCACGCGCGTCGAATTCCAGATCACCCGCTGGCTGTCGCTACTGTCGAGCATATCGACGATCGGCCGCCAGAGCGCGAGCGTGAAGGTGTCGAAGGACTATTAGAGCGGGATGCGCCCAGGTTGAGGCGCTCCCCGCTCCATGCGTTGTTTGCATTCCGCGCTTTGCGAGCCGTCAGGTGATTCCAACCGACTTCACAATGGTCTAGCCGAAGCTGTGCTTGATCTTGAGCGCCGGCAGGACGTGCCGGTTGCGATAGCGCACTTCGCGCAGGTTCGGATCGGCCATGGTGCGATCGGGCGCGAAGAAGCTCCGTTTCCGGCTGATCTTCGCCTGGAGCAGATTGCCGAGCGTGAGGTTCATCGTCGTCCGCGGGGTGGGCCGATATTCCACGAAGGCGTCGACGGTCGGCTGTTCGGCATAACGGTCGAGCTCGTCGCGGCGGAAGGTGGTGAAATGGGTGAAGCCGTCGACGCTGACGCCCCACGCCAACCGGCCAAGATCCTGCCTGAACTCGGCCTCGTAGCTGAAGGCGGAATCGCCCGAGAAGGGGCGTTCGCGCAGCGTGTAGGGATCGGCCACCCGGTTCTGGATATAGGAACCGAACAGGGTCAGCCTGCCGCCGGTGATGCCGATGCGACGCAGCGGTGCGTCGATCTTCGCGCGGGCGATCCATTGCGTGCCGTTGCCGAGATTGCCCGGCGCGTCGAACCCTTCGGGGGTCGGCGCACGATCCTGCACCCGCGAGATGCGGTTGTGGCCGAGCTCCAGCTTGATCAGGCCATCGCCGAGGACCGGCCGCTCGATGGTGGCGAGCAGCTCCCAGGCGCGCTGCGGCACCAGATTGGCGTTGCCGCCATTGACCTGCTCGCTCGACAGGGTGGCACTGCTGATGAAATCCTCGAACTGGAGCTGCGCCACGGTGCGCGACAGGGACAGCTGGGCGTGCCAGCCACCCCTGGGCCGCCAATCGAGGATCGCCTTCGGCTTCACGAAGCCGAGCGACCGTTCCGCCAGCGCATCGCCACGCACCGTCAGCCGGGACATTTCATAGGTCAGGCCGAGATCGAGGCGCAGGCTGGGACTGAGCGGCCGTCCGGCGTTGACGAACAGCTCGCCACGCTTCTCCTTCACCACGGCCTGGTCGATCGGCAGATCGATGCGGCTGCGGGTACCGTCGGCGGCCACGGTGAACAGGCCGACATCGCTATCGAGCCGATTCAGAACGGCCTCGGTTCCCAGCTCCACGCTCCATCCACCGATGTTGGAGCGGTTCCAGACGAGCCGGAGCAGGCTTTCCTCGCTGCGATCTTCCAGCAGCTGCTCCGACCCGCCAAGCCCGGCGCCGCCCGTGCGCAGCAACACGACATCGTCATTGTTGCGCCGCCGCCGCGTGACCAGGCCGACCAGCTTGATCGCGCCCCCCGCCAGCGGGCGGGTGACGTCCCCGCCGATTTCGATATCGCGCCGCCGGTATCGCTGGGTGAGGCTATCGTCGCGGGCGGGGCCGCTGCTGGGAAAGACCATGTTGGTCTGGTCGAGCGAGAACCAGTTGCGCGAATAGCGCGTGTTGAGGTGCGCCGTGCGGTTGGCACCATCGTCGAACGACCACGACCCGGAGAGCGTGGCGAACGGCTCCCTGATCCGATTCACCTTTTCGCGCCTTTCGCGCAGCGTGCCGGCGGGCAGGATGGTGATGACGTCGGTGCCCTCGTCGCTCGATTGCTCGCTGGTAAGCGAGGCCGCGGCGTTGAAGGTGGAGCGGCCGCGCCTGATCAGCGCCGATGCGCTGCCAGCGGGGAAGATGCGGCCGGTGAAATCGCGGCGTAGGCTCGCCTCGACGGTGCCGGCGAGGCCGCCGGCGTCGCTCAGGATCAGATTGAGCACCTGCGCCTTGCTGGAATAGTCCGATCCGAAGCGCTCACCCGACCCGACCTCGACCCGAAGCACGCGGTTGGCTGGAATTCGGGACAGGATCACGTCGATCGTGTCGGATTTGGCACTGGGGCGCTGGCCGTTGATGACGACATTGCCGGCCGCCTGGCTGAAACCCCTGATCTCTTCGTCGACCTCTTCCAGCACGAAGCCGGGCACGCGTTTGACGATCTCCAGCGCATTGGCGGGCGAGAAGGGCGTGAAGAAGACGGCGGGATAGACGAGGCGCCCCTGCGCATCGGTGGCCTGTGCGGCGGCGGGCGATGCCGATATCGCCGCCATGCCCGCGATGGCGGCGATCCGGATGCGGAGGCGGATCATCGGCGGTAAGGGGCTGGCTGGCACCGAACAGCTTCTATGACAGAAGCTTCGACGACGTCAGTTCGTTGGTCGATCCTTCAGGTCGTTCATCGAACGGGCGATCAGTGGCGCCGCTCGGCAGGCTGCGCATTATGCGGCCGGAACAGCCGCCCCCGCTCGACGATCAGGACGATCGTCAGCGATGCCAGGGTGCCGAACAGGAAACCCAGATCGAGCGGCAGCGTCGAGCCTGAGAAGGACTGTCCGATCGCAAGGCCGATTATCGTGGCCAACGCGTTGGACAGGAAACCCTGGATCGACGAGGCCGTGCCCGCGATGGCACCCATGGGCTCCATCGCCATCGCTCCGAAATTGGAGCCGGTCAGGCCGAACAGGAACATCATCGTTCCCTGAAGCGCGACGAACACCCACAGGCTCTCATGCCCCGACAATACCACGGGGATACGAAGCAGACTCAGCAGGATCATTCCCAGCAACGCGCCGTGCGATACCATCCGCATGCCGAGTCTTTCGACGATCCGTGAGTTGACGAGGGCCGCGACGGCCATGCCTCCGGCGATCAGCGCGAAGCCCACCGCGAAATATTGGGGGGCATGAAAGCTATGTTCGAAAATCTGCTGGCTGCTGTTGAGAAAGCCGATCAGTCCGCCGAAGATCAAGCCGCTGGAGATCGTGTAGCCGAGCGAATAGCGGTTCGTCAGCGTTTCGGCGACCGCGCGCCCGATACTGCGCGGATTGATCGAGCGCCGGCGGTCGATCGGCAAGGTTTCAGGCAGGCGCAGCCATGCCCATATGCCCACGAATATGGCGAAGCCGCCAAGCAGATAGAATATCCAGTGCCACGGCGCGACCACGAGCACGAGCTGTCCGATCGTCGGCGCCGCGACGGGTACAATGAGGAACGCCATGAAGGCCAGCGACATCACCCGCGCCATGCGCCGTCCGGCATAGCAATCGCGGATGATCGATATGCTCAGCACCCGGCTGGAGGCCGCGGAGAAGCCCTGCAGCCCGCGGGCGACGAGCAGGAGTTCGAAGCTGGCGGCGTGGGCCGCGACGAATGCCGTGACCGCATAGACCGCCATGGCGACAAGCAGCACCGGCCGCCGGCCGAAGCGGTCGGCGAGCGGGCCATAGAAGAGCTGCCCGATGCCGAACGTCCCCATATAGGCGACGATGACGAGCTGCTGGTGATTTTCGATCGTCACGCCCAGATCGCTGCCGATCCGGCCGAGCGCCGGCAACATCATGTCGATGCCGAGCGCGTTGACCGCCATCAGCGACGCCATCAAGGCCACGAACTCGTGAAAGCGCAGGCCATGCGCGGCGCGATCGGAAAGGGATGTGTCGGGAGCGTTCATCAAGAAATCCTGGATAGCGAGGGCGATAGGCCGGTGCCGCCAGGCTGGCAACCCAAAGAGAAAGGGCTCCGGAGCCTGTGCCCCGGAGCCCTTTCCTGAACTGCTCTCGTGGATCAGTTCGAAGATCGGAAGAGC
>SCUQ01000486.1 GCA_004297635.1 Rhizorhabdus sp.
GCTCTTCCGATCTCGGTCAGCGAGTGAATGTCCTCATCCCTGGCGAAGGCATCCTTGAGCGCGGGCACATCGGCCATGTGCGCGGCAAGCCGCAGTTCGATCTGTGAATAGTCGGCCGACAGGATCACCTTGCCGGGCTCCGCCACGAAGGCGTCGCGGATGCGCCGGCCATGGTCGGAACGGATCGGGATGTTCTGAAGGTTCGGATCGGTCGACGACAGCCGCCCGGTTTGCGCCACCGCCATCGAGAAGCACGTGTGAACCCGCCCGGTATCGGGGTTGATCTGCTGCTGCAGCGCGTCGGTATAGGTCGACTTGAGCTTGGTCAGCTGGCGCCAGTCGAGCACGAGGCGGGCGATCGGCACGCCATCCCCGGCAAGCCGCTCCAGTTCGGTGACGTCGGTCGAATAGACGCCGGTCTTGCCCTTGCGTCCGCCCTTCAGTCCCATCTTGTCGAACAGGATGTCACCCAGCTGCTTGGGGCTGCCGACGGTGAAGGGGGTGCCGGCCTCCGCATGTATCTCGGCTTCCAGACGGTTCGCTTCGCCCGAGAATTCGGCGGACAGCCGCGCCAGCTCCTCGCGATCGACCTTGATCCCCGCCATCTCCATTTTCTGAAGCACGGGGACGAGCGGGCGATCGATCAGTTCATAGACGCGGGTCGCCTCCTCGGTCGCCAGCCGGCCTTTCAGGCGCTGCCACAGCCGCAGGGTGACGTCGGCGTCCTCGGCGGCATATTCGGTGGCGACGTCGAGCGTCACCTTGTCGAAGCTGATCTGCGCCTTGCCGGTGCCGCACACCGTCTTGAACTCGATGCAGGCGTGGTCGAGGTGGCGCTTGGCGAGTTCGTCCATGCCATGGCCCCCGAGCCCCGCATCGAGATCATAGGACAGCAGCATCGTGTCGTCATAAGGGGCGACATCTATGCCGGCGTTGCGGGCAAGCACGACCATGTCATATTTGATGTTCTGCCCGATCTTCAGAACGTCGGGCGCTTCCAGCAGCGGCTTGAGCTTCGCGATCGCTGTCGCCATGGTCAGCTGCCGAGGCGTTTCGGACAGCAGCCCGTCACCGATATGGGCAAGCGGAATATAGCAGGCTTTGCCCGGCGCGGTGGCGAGGCTGACGCCGACCAGCCGCGCGCGCACCGGGTCTTTCGAGTCGGTTTCGGTATCGACGGCGATCCGGCCGCAGGCGAAACCCTCGGCGATCCAGCGATCGAGCGCCTCCGGATCGACGACGGTCTCATAATCCTTATGGTTGAACGGCACCTGCTCGACCACCGGCGCGGGCTTCTCGGCAGCGCCGGGAGCGAGCGCCAGCATGGTCGGGCCGCCGCTCGGCAATGTGGCTGGGCCGTCGCCCTGAACCTTCATGAGGAGCGACTTGAACCCCATTTCCTCCAGAAAGGCGCGCAGCGGCTCCGGCGGCAAACCCTTGAGTTCCAGCCCGTCGAGCGGTTCGGGCAGAGGTGCATCGCATTTCAGGCGCACCAGCTCGCGTGACAGCCGGGCATTATCGGCATGGTCGATCAGCGACTGCTTGAGCTTGGGCTTCTTTATCTCATCCGTGCTTGCAAGCACGGTTTCGAGATCACCATAGGTCCGGATCAGCTCGCTCGCGGTCTTCGGGCCGATGCCGGGGACGCCGGGCACATTGTCGACACTGTCGCCCATCAACGCGAGCACGTCACCCAGCGCTTCGGGCTCGACGCCGAATTTCTCCAGCACATGCTCACGGCCCAGGCGGCGGTTCTGCATGGTGTCGAGCAGGTCGAGCCCGGGCCGGATCAGCTGCATCAGATCCTTGTCCGACGAAACGATCGTCACCTTCCAGTCGGCGGCCAGCGCCGCTTCGGCATAACAGGCGATGATGTCGTCGGCCTCGAGCCCCAGCTCCTCGATGCACGGCACCGAAAAAGCCCGCACGGCATCGCGGATCAGCGGGAATTGCGGGATGAGGTCTTCGGGAGGAGGCGGACGGTGGGCCTTGTACTGGTCGTACATATCGTTGCGGAACGTCTTCGACGATGCATCGAGGATGACCGCAAGATGGGTCGGTCCGTCGGCATGATGCAGCTCGTTGATCAGCTTCCACAACATGGTCGTGAACCCGAACACGGCGCCGGCTGGTACGCCATGACGATTGGTGAGCGGCGGCAGGCGATGATAAGCCCGGAAGATATAGCCCGAGCCATCGACCAGGTAGAGGTGCTTGGATGACATGGGCCGGGGGGATAGCAGGCGATGAGGCGAGGGGGAACCGGCGAAGCGGGCGGCGATGCGGATATCGTCGCGGCGGCGACGATAGCTGCCGGCGATC
>SCUQ01000487.1 GCA_004297635.1 Rhizorhabdus sp.
CTGGTCGATCCCGCGATCATCGGTACGGGCGCCTGGCCGCCCGCAGCGAAGGTTCGGGAGATCGGCCGGGTCAGCAGATGGCCGTCGACGATCGCGCCATAATCGGGCGGCCCCGGATCGGCGGCGAGCACCTGCGCCGGCGTCAGCGCCCGCAACCCGGCAAGATCGTCCACACCCGCCCGCTCGGCGAAGGCGACGCCCTGCTTCAGCGCGGTTTCGATCGGCCGCGTGGCGTTGAAGAAGCCACCTCCCGAATGGACCGCGGCGCGTGCGAACAGGCCCCGGCTGACCGGCGCGGCCATCAGCGCATTGATCGCGGACCCTCCCGCCGAACAGCCCGAAATCGTCATCCGCCCCGGATCGCCGCCGAAATGCGCGATGTTGCGCCTGGTCCAGTCCAGCGCGGCGATCAGGTCGCTCAGCCAGAAATTGCCGGTGCCGTGCCCCGCTTCGGCATTGAGCGCGGGGTGCGCGAAGAAGCCCATCCGCCCCACCCGGTAATTGGGCGATACCAGCACGACGCCGCGCCGCACGATCGGCGACAGATCCTTATCGGCGATATAGCGGCCCGAGCCGACGAAGAAGGCGCCGCCATGCACCTGGAACAGCACAGGCAGGTCCCGCGCCGTGATGTCGGGGGTCACGATGTTGAGCGTCAGGCAGTCCTCGCTCTGCGGCATGCCCGCCGTGGACGGCGATGCCGGCTGAATACACACCGGCCCGAACGCGGTGGCTGGACGGACACGCGCCCAGGGCTTTGCCGGTCGCGCTTCTCGCCAGCGCAGCGCCCCGACCGGCGGCGCCGCGAAGGGAATCCCGCGAAAGGCCGCGCCCTTGCCCAGCGACACGCCCCTCACCCGGCCAAGATCGGTCGCGACGACCGGGCCGGTGGCGGCCAGCGCGGGCGCGGCAAGCGACAGCGCCGCGAGCAGCGCCGCGATCCGGCGATACGGCACCATCATCTGCGGCCGAGGAATTTGGCCTTCATCGCGTAATAATCGTCATCGGGATAACGCAGGCTGTGCTGCCCCGCCGGCCAGTCGGCATAGGCGGTCGCGGCCGGGATCGCCGGCGGGCCGTAGTCGGAGAGGCCCCGGCGGCGGATGATCTTCCACATGCCGTCGCGCCGTTCGAAATCGTCCAGGTAACGCCCCTCGAAAAAGGCGTCCTCCTCCTCCCCGGTGCCGTCCTTGATCGGCCGGCGGTGGTGCGCGAAATAATAGCATTCGCTAAAGGCGCGATCGCCGTCGATCTGGATCGAGACATTGCTGATATGATGCGCGGTATATTTGACCGTGCCGAGGATCTTCAGCGCGAAGCCGATGAAGTCGGCCGACTTGCCGTCGAAGCGGCCATGTTTGTGCGTCGATTCCGGCCAGAAGCAGCTGTGCAGCAGATCGGCATCGACCCGGTCGTTGGCACGGGCATAGGCCAGCAGCACCTCCTCGATCTGGACCCGCGAGACCAGCATGTCGACCTGCTTCGCCATATCGCTTCTCCCAGCGGGCTTCGCCGCCGCGGCCCCCGAGGCTGCGGCTGTGGCCGTCGCCGCGACGCCCATGGTGAGCAGCACGCCCAGTGCCGTTCTGCGATCCTCGTCCTGCATCACGCTCTCCTGAATTGCTGTTGTCACGCCCGGTTTTCGAGCAAGCCTTCTTCGGCGCGCAGGCGCGGCAGCACCTCTTTCTCGAACAGTCGGAGGCTGCGCCACGACACCTCCGGATCAAGTCCGCCGAGCAGGGCGTGGAAGGTGACGGCGGTGCCGGCGCCAAGCTCCTTCAGATAGTCGAAGCACTGGTCTGGGGTCAGCACCTTTATGTTCGGCATCGCCTTCAGCGCCTCGACCGTCTCCGCCGCCGAATAGCGGGTCTCGCCGGTGCCGCGCTCCTTGGCCCATTCGGCATAGGTGTTGGTGGCATAGGCGACATGCGGCGCCACGATCGGCCAGTCTCGATCGGGATCGTCCGTGACGTAGAGGAAGCTCGCCGCCGGCCGCCGCAGTTCCTCGGGCGGCGGGAAGCCCGCCTTCTCGCGCTCTTCCCTGTAAAGCGTGAAGAGATCGGGATGGCCGGGGAAATATTGATAGCCGGCCTTCGCGGCGCGGATCGCCGACTTGTCGGTCGATCCGCCCATGTAGATTTTCGGGCCGCCCGGCGTGACCGGCGCGGGGGTCACGCGCACCGTACGCCCCTGGAACTCGAACGGTTCGCCCGTCCAGGCGAGCTTCAGCGTCGCCATCGTCTCGTTCATGATGGCGAGGCGCTTGGTGATGTCCTTGCCGAACATCTCGAACTCATGCGGGCGATAGCCCATCCCCGCCGTCAGCCAGAGCCGCCCCGGCGCGATATTGTCGAGCACCGCCAGATCCTCGGCCAGACGCAGCGGATCATGCATGGTGACGACGAGTGCGGAGAGATGCGCGACGATCGTCTTGGTCGCGCCGAGGATCGATGCCGCCTGGATCATCGATGAAGGGCAATAGCCGCCCTCGGCGCCATGATGTTCCGCCAGGAACACCTGGGAGAAGCCCAGCCGGTCGGCCCAGACCGACTGTTCGATCGCGGTGCGGTACAGCTCGGGATGCGGCGCGCCGAAATCGGGCCGGTTCATGTCGTAGCGAAGATTGAGCTGCACGTCGCAGTCCTCCCTTGAGTCTTGTTGTCCGTGTCGCGTCGCGTCAGGCGGCCGAAACGCGGCTGTCGATGCGCCCAGTGACGCTCCTTGCCACCATGGCCTTGCCGCCGGCGATCAATGCGTCGATCTCGGCCGGCGAATATCCGATCTCGCCCAGTATCTCGCGCGTGTGGTGGCCGAGGCGGGGCGCGGTTCCCTGCGCGAAGCCGGGCGTCTCGTCGAAATGGATGAAGCTGCCGAAGGTGCGGACATGGCCGTACATCGAGTCCTTGTCCTCGACCACGCGGTTGGACGCGAACGCCCAGTCCTCCAGCAGCGCCTCCTGCACCCAGCTCGTCTCGCGAGCGATCTCGCAGGCGGCGCCCGCCGCATCGAGCAGCGCGAACGCCTCGGCGCTGGTGCGCGCGGCGAAGAAGGGGGTCAGCAGTTCCTGCAGCGCCGCATCGTTGCGCGACCGGGCCTGCGGATCGGCGAAACGCGGGTCCGCCGCCAGTTCCGGCCGTCCGATCGCCGCGGCCAGCGCCGCGAAGCGTTCGTCCTGGCGGCAGGCGATGCAGAGCCAGCCGTCGCGGGTGCGATAGATCCGATCGAGCGCGTTGATGCCCGCCTGGTCCTTGTCGAGCCGGAAGCCGTAGACGACCTTGTGGTCGGCATCGAGGAAATGCTCCGATGTCGTCCACAGGCTCGAATGAAGCTGCGGGCATTCCATATAGTCGCCCTTGCCGGTCAGCTCGCGGCGATCCAGCGCCATCAATATGCCGGCGGCGGCGAGGAAGCCGTTATTATAATCCTCGTTACCGAACACCGATCGGGTCGGCGGATTGCCTTCGCCGCCGCCTTCGCGCAGCAGTCCGGTCCAGCCGGAGACGAGCGGGGCGAAGCTCTTGAGCAGCGCCTTCGGCCCCTTCGATCCATAGCCCGGCATATAGGCGTAGATCAGCTTCGGATTGATCGACGCGAGTTTTTCATAGCCGATGCCCAGCTTGTCGGCCTTGCCGGGACGCAGATTATGGGTGACGACATCGGCCTCGGCGACGAGGCGATAGGCCGCCTCCAGCGCCTCCGGCGTTTTCAGGTTGAGCACGATGTCGCGCTTGCCGCGCTGGGCCGCATCGAAACAGTCGGGCAGCGGACGCATCTGATCGCCGTCGGGCGTCTCCACCTTGATCACGTCGGCGCCGAGATCGGACAGCAGACGCCCACCATAGCCGACCGCGAAGAAGGAGGAGAAGTCGACGACCCTGACGCCTTCCAGCGGCTTGCGGATCGCGCGGCGGGCGGCCGTCGCCATGCGCGCGGGCCGGGCCGCCAGCGTCGCCAGATCGGCATTATGCGCGCCGATGGCGGGGGCCGGCGTCGGCGAGACGCGTTCGACACCGGCATAGATCAGCGCGGGGGCCGCTTGGTGAATCGTGCCGAAATCGGGGTCCGGCAGGGCGATGCGCTGGCCGACATAGTCGACCTGATCGTCGAGCAGCACCTCCGCCGGCTCGAGCACCGGCAGGGCCGCGACATCGGCGGCGTGGAACAGGCGGATCCATTCGTCACGCGGCTTCGCCTTGAACGCGTCGAAGATCCCGACCCGGGCGATCTGATATTCTTCGTCGTTGAGCGGCGTCGCCATCTCCGGTCCCTTGACCACCTGGATACGGTCGCCGAAGCCCAGCACCTCCATCGCCGCCCTGAAGCCGCCCGGCCCGCCGGTGTGGAACTGCAGGAAGCGGCCATCGCCGCATTCGAACATGCCGGTGATGAGGCGGGTCTTGCCGAACCGGTCGACCGCGCCGCTGTCCCCCTTCTTGATGTAGGAGATGCCGTCTTCCTGCCACCAGTTGTTCATCGGCGACTGCGCGATCATCGCATCCAGCAGCGACGCTTCCACGCGCTGGCCGGTACCGGTTTCCCGCCGCGCGCGCACTGCCGCCAGTGCCCCGATCACGCCCAGGAACGCCTGGCCATAATGCAGCGCGGGATGGCCGAGATAGACCGGTCCGGGACGGAACGGGCTGCCCTTGTCGATCATCGTTCCCAGCAGCGCCGCCGCCAGCGATTCTCCATATGGCCGGTCCGCGAAGGGCGTGTCCTGTCCATAGGCGGTCAGCGCGACCACCACGAGCGCGGGGAAATCCCGCTTGAGCGACGGCGCATCGAGGCCCAGCGTCGCCGCCACCTTCTCCTCCATCGCATGGATGAAGATGTCGGCGCCCTTCAGCAGCCCGCACAGCGCGGCGCGGTCCGCCGCATCGGCGATGTCCAGTTCCACGCTGCGCTTGCCCCGATCCCAGCTCTTGCGGGTCAGGTCATGCGCGAAATAGGCGCCGCCGCGCGGCTCCACCTTGGTGACGTCGGCGCCATGATCGGCCAGCAGCATCGCTGCGATGGCTGCCGGCATCGATTGGGCAGCCTCGATGACGACCAGATGATCTAGGGGACCGGACATCTTTGACTCCTGTTCGCGGTCTGCGCCGCCTGGCCCGATCACCGCCGGCGCGAGGCCGGACAGCCGATATTTGGGCATGCCCGACCAGACAATAATTTAACCCCCAGTGCAAGCAATTTTGCACAGGAGGTTCAAATTAGTCGGTCTCCGCTTCCGCATCCCGCGCGCCGAGGCGATCGGGATCATAGGGATGGCGCTCCATCTGGAAGCTGTCGCCATTGCGGATGTACCAGCCGCTGCCATGCGTCCGCCCGATCAGCTTCATCGCCGGGGTATCGATATAGGCACGCTTCGGATCGGTGACGAACTCGTCGCGGACATGCACCATCAGCACCTCGCCGATGATCACCGTCTGCATCGTGCCGATATCGAGCGCCGCCACCTTGCGGCACTCGAAGCTCACCGGGCTCGTCGCGATGCGCGGCGGCTTGACCAGCGTGCTGGGCAGAACCGAAACCGATGCATAGTCGATTTCGCTGACGTCGGCCGGCGCGTCCGCGCTGCACTCGTTCATCGTCTCGGCATCCGCTTCACACACCAGATTGACGACGAATTCGCCGGTCGCGATGATGTTCGTCGCGGTGTTCTTCAGTCCCCGCGCAACCGGCTCCTTGAGCAGGCCGAGCGCGACCAGCGGCGGTTCCACCCCGACGCAGTTGAAGAAGCTGTAGGGCGCGGCGTTGACCACGCCCGCGTCCGAGATGGTGGTGATCCAGGCGATCGGCCGTGGCGTCACCGTCGCATTCATGATCTTGTAGCGCACCGGCATCGGCGCGTTGCGCAAATCGAACTCCATGGTGAAATCCTGTCGTGTCTCGCGCTTCAGCTGTCCCGCGCCGCGGCCTTGGCCGCTGCACGCGCGGCCGCCTGCGCCGTGAATTTTTCCCGCGCGCGTGGCACCTCCTCGCCCGCCTGGCAGATATGGCAATAGGCGAGTTCCAGCGCATGGCTGCCGGCGATGTCGCCGGTCTCGCTATGATGCAGCAGCCGCTTCGTCAGTTCCACGGCATGGCGGTTGCCGTCGCCGATCGCCGAGGCCAGCGCCAATGCCGCATCCACCGCGGTGCCCGCCGGCACCAGCCGGCTCAGCAGACCCAGCGACAGCGCCTCTGCCGCATCGAGGGTGCGGCCGGAAAAGATGATCTCCGCCGCCTTCGCCCGGCCGATGCGCTGGGTGAGGAACCACGCCGATCCGCCATCCGGCACCAGGCCGAACTGCAGGAAGGGCGCTCCGAACCGCGCGTCGTCGGCGGCGATCAGGATATCGCATGCCATCGCCAGGCTCCAGCCGACGCCATAGGCGCCGCCTTCGATGGCGGCGATCACCGGCGCCGGGAAAGCACGCAACC
>SCUQ01000488.1 GCA_004297635.1 Rhizorhabdus sp.
CCCGCGCCGCGCGAAGCGCAGCGTGACGATCGCCGGCCGCGCCGCGACGATCGTCGCCATGACCAGGATGACGGCCCCGATGACGGCTGGAATGGCCCCGTCCCCAGCTTCCTTGAGGTACGGCTCGGCTAGATAGCGCTGCGGGCCCGAAGCGGCCCGCAGATACGCCATGGCTTCCTCAGGCTCCGTCGCCCCGCGCCGCGTCCCAGAAATGGCGGAATTTTCGTTTCCACCGGCCACGATTGCGCTCCCTGCGCCGCCGCCGCCGTTCGCGTACCGTTTCGAACAGCTGCCGTGTGCCGCGGCGTAGAAAGCCCCGGAACAGGCCGCGATTCGATAGCGGTTCGAACCGTTCGTCGACCGATTCGGGGTCGAGTGCCTCGGTGGCCCCGATCGCAAGGGTGGCGTCGCTCCAGTCGCCAGGATCGAAGGGCATCAGGGTCTTTCCCTGTCCGCGCAGGCATTCGATCGTGCCGATCAACGATCCGGTCTTGTCGAAAGCGTCACGCACCGCTTCCGGGCTGGTGCCGAGATGCTCGGCCATAAGCCGCTCGCGCAGGCCGCGGATCGCAGGATCGGCTTCGCCCGGAACCTCGCCCTCGATCGCGATATCGCATTCGCTGTCGAGCCCCATCGAACGATTGTTCATGTTCGACGACCCCACCCGCAGGATGCGGTCATCGACGATCATCAGCTTGGAATGGACATAGATGGCCTTCCCGCCTTCGGTAACGGGTGTGTAGATATCGAAGCGGTCATGGCGGTCGATATCGCCCAGAGTAGCCAACAGCGCCGCCCGCGCACTGCCCATCACCTTTTCCTGAAGCCAGCCGTCGGCACTGGTGGGATTGACGATGACGATTTCGGGGCCGTTGCGCTCACGCAGCCGTCCCGCGATCGCTTCGGCCACCCGGCGGGAGGCGAAATACTGGTTATCCGCATAGATGAAGCGCTTCGCCGCCGCGATCATGTCGAGATAGAGCTGCTCGATCTCGCGAGCCTCCTCGACGCCCTCGGTCTTCGGAACAGTGCGGGCGATGGCAACTGCGCGATCGCGGACGAGCGGCTCCACGGATGCGGGCCAGGGGGCCGCGTGCGTAGAGGGTACGGGCAGCGTCTTGCCGGTCGCGCGATGCCAGCGCTCGCGGGCGAGTTCGCCCAGCGCCTTCGCCGCCGATCCGTCCACCATCCCCGCGGTATCGTGCCAGGGCATATAGGGTTTGCCGCTCGGCCGGGTGCGGCGCTTGTCGCCATCGCGGTGTTCGGGCGTGTCCCAGCGGTCGCATGTCATGTCGATCCCGCCGCACATCGCCACGCTGTCGTCGATGACGAGGATTTTCTGATGATGGGTGGCGCCGATCGGATGGCTGCTGTCAAAGCGGATCGAGACATGGCGCATCAGCCGCCAATGGGCGAGGGTGAAGATCGACAGCCCACGCCCCAGCATCTTGATGAAGCCCATGTTCCAGATCAGCAGGTTGATCCTGAGATCCGGGCGCCGTTTCGCCAGCCAGGGGATGAAATCGGCAAGGCAATTGGGCGGTTCGTCATCGCCACCCTGGCCGACCCGGTCGGGATCGAGCAGGATGCGCGGATCGACGTCCCAGCCGACCAGCAATATCTGTTCGCGGGCTTCGAGCATCGCGTCGCGCGCCACGCGGAAATAATCCGCCGCGTCGACGATCACGGCGAAGCGCTCCGCAGGTTCGATCCGCCAGCAGTTGGACCCGGCCAGAAAGCTTTTGCTCGACATTCCCCGATCGGTGCCCTTTTTAGGGGTCCGATGTGGCCCCGTAACATTTTGCACGGACCCCAACGCGCCGTTGCTCGTTTGGTGCCATGCGCCCTGATGGGCCATATCGAGCACGGGGCCAATGGATTTGAGTGAAGCGGAAACGGAAATATCGCTGCGGGAAAGGCTGCGGCGGAAAACGGCGGCGGCGCATGAGCGGGTCGACGGGCTGTTCGGATCGGCGGATCTCAGCGACGAGCATGGCTATGGCCGCTTCCTGCTTGCACAGGCCCGCGCGTGGGAGAGCCTGAGGCCGCGGCTCGACGCGGGATCGATCGCACGGGCAGATGCGCTGCGCGCCGATCTCGCCGCGCTGGGCCTGGATCGGCCACGCCCATTGGCGACATCCTTGCCGGCCAAGCTCTCGATCGGCCATCTGTATGTGCTGGAAGGCTCGCGGCTGGGCTCGACACTGTTGTTACGTGACCTCGCGGCGGCATCGCCGTCGCTGGCGCGACGTGCAGGCGCCTATCTGACCGAATCGGCCCGGATCGACGCTTGGAGGCAATTGTCGACAAGGCTACAGATGGATCAGAACGGCTATGATAGGGCCGATGAAATCATTGATGACGCTCTATTCGTGTTCGCGCTCTTCGAGCGGGCCTGGCAGGCTACGGACAGTGCGCACCTGAAGGTAAGCTGAGCCGTTGACCGATATCGTTGAACAGCCAGACCTGACGGTCTGTGATCGTGAACCCATCCACCTGCTCGGTGCGATACAGAGCTTCGGCTTCCTGCTTTCGGTGGCGACCGACTGGCTGGTGAGCCGGGCATCCGAGAATCTCGTCGAGCATCTTGGCATCGCCTGGGACGATGCGATCGCGCAGCCGCTCGACAAGGTGCTGTCCGAGAGCGCGGTCCACGATATCCGCAACCGGATCGCCTATCTGCAGGGCGAGGATTCGGTCGAGCGGCTGCTGAGAGTGCAGCTCAAGCCCGATGCGCCGGAATATGACGTCGCCATCCATTTCAGCCAGGGCATGATCATCATCGAGGGCGAGCCGAGCGGTCCCGCCGGACATGACGATATCGGCATTACCGTCCGGTCGATGCTGATGCGGCAGAGTCAGGCCGGTTCGATGCAGAATTTCAGGCTGAACGCCGTTCGCCAGATACGCGCGATCACCGGCTTCGACCGGGTGATGCTCTATCGGTTCGATCAGGACGGGGCGGGCGAAGTGGTCGCCGAGTCGGTCGTGTCGCGGCTCGAATCCTTTCTCGGCCTGCGCTATCCTGCGACCGATATCCCGAAGCAGGCGCGTGCGCTGTACATCCGCAACATGCTGCGGGTGATCGCGGATCTCGATGACCGCGGCTCGCCGGTGCTGCCGGCGAAGGACATTCACGGCCAGCCGATCGACCTGTCGATGTCGGTGCTGCGCTCCGTCTCGCCGGTCCATATCGAATATCTGTCGAACATGGGCGTGCGGGCGTCGATGTCGATCTCGGTGATCTGCGAGGGGCGCCTGTGGGGCTTGATCGCCTGCCATCATTACAGTCCGCTGCGGCCGACGCTGGAGCAGCGCACGGCGGCGGAGCTGTTCGGCCGGATGTTCTCGATGATGCTCGAATCGCGCGAACGCGAGGAGAGTGCCGCCTATGAACAGCGTTCGCGGGCGATCGCCGATCGCCTGATGTCGGTTGTCGCCCAGGACGCCGATCTGCTTCACAATCCCGAGTGGATCGGGGAGACGATCAGCGCCGCGGTGCCGAACGACGGGGTCGGCGTCTATCTGGACGGCAAGGCATCGCTGTCCGGGATGGCGCCCGATGAGATGCAGTTTCGCGCACTCGTCCGCGATCTCAGCACCGGCGCCGCATCACAGATCGTCACCACCGATTGCCTGTCCCGGCTCCACCCGCCCGCGGCCGCCTATGCCGAGCGGGCGGCGGGCATGCTCGCCATTCCGATCTCACGGGCGCCGCGTGACTATGTGATCCTGTTCCGGACCGAGAAGGTTCGGTCGGTGCGCTGGGCGGGCGATCCGCAAAAGGCGATGGAAGAGGATGCCAACGGCATACGCCTGTCGCCGCGCAAAAGCTTCGAGGCATGGCGCCAACTTGTCCAGGGCGTGTCGGAGCCCTTCAGTTCGGCCGAGCAGCGGGTCGCCGAAGCGGTCCGTACCTCGCTGCTGGAGGTCGTTCTGCTGCTGGCGGAAGGGCGGGAGAACGACCAGGCCAGGGCGCATGAGCGACAGGATCTGCTCATAGCCGAGCTCAATCACCGTGTGCGCAATGTGCTCAGCCTCGTCCGCAGCCTGATCTCGCGGACCCGGGGCAGCGCGCAGAGCTATGAGGATTTCGCCGAAACCCTGGAGGGCCGAGTCCAGTCGCTCGCCCGCGCGCATGATCAGCTGACGGTTAGGCGCTGGGGGCCGGCCGAGATCGAGCCGCTCGTACGTGCCGAGGCCAACGCCTATCTTGGCGATAATGGCGATCGCATCCGCGTATCCGGGCCGCAGGTCGCGCTCGATCCGGTCGCTTTCAACACGGTGTCGCTGGTGCTGCACGAACTGATCACCAACTGCGCCAAATATGGCGCGCTCAGTGACAGTGGCCATGTCGATCTGCGCTGGGGCGTCGATATCGACGGCTCGTTGCTGATCACGTGGCGCGAAACCGGCGGGCCGCCCGTCCGCGCGCCCGAGCGCAAGGGGTTCGGTACCACGATCATCGAGCGATCGATTCCCTATGATCTGGGCGGCCGCGCCCGCACGACCTATCGCCTGACCGGTTTCGAGGCCGAGTTCACCATTCCGGCGCGCTTCATAACGATCGGGGCAGGCGTCGTCAGCGGCTCCGGGCGGGGCGAGGCGGAGCCCGCGACGTCGATCGAGAATTTCCCACGATCGGTGCTGTTGGTCGAGGACAGCATGCTCATCGCGATCGATGTCGAGGATGCGCTCAGGGCGCTGGGCGCGGCGAAGGTCGTCACGGCCTCCTCGGTACGCCAGGCGCGCGATGCGATCGCCGACGGAGGGCTGGATTTCGCGATTCTCGACATCAATCTCGGCAGCGATTCGAGCCTGACGGTCGCAGAGGAACTGCAGGCCCAGGGCATCCCTTTCCTGTTCGCCAGCGGCTATGGCGAGCAGGCACAGCTGTCTCCCGATTTCGCCGGGCAGGAGGTGATTTCCAAGCCTTACGGACGCAAGGAAATCGTCGGCGCCATCATGCGGATGCGGGCGGCCCGCTGACGGGGTTCAACCCGCGGCCGCGAAGATGCGTTTGCGCGGCCGCCGCCACACGAGACTGGTGGCCGCCGAGAAGTTGAACACTGCGCCCATGATCGCGCCGGCAAGTCCGGCCAGGGACCAGTTGCCAAACTGATGGATCGCGATCTGGGCGACGCCGACATTGGCGAGCGCGCCGAAGCTGCACACCAGGCAGAACAGGACCAGGCCGGCGATGAACGACAGGCCGGTCAGGCGCCGGTCCCGATAGGTGAATTCGTTGTTCATGACGAAGTTCGAGATCATCGCCACGCCGGTCGCGGTCAACTGAGCGGCGAGGAAATCGAAACCGGCCAGCTTGAGCGCATTCAGGATCAGCAGATGCACCAGCAGGCCGAAGCCGCCGACGATGCTGAACAGCGCGAAGCGGGGCGGCACCAGCCCGTGGGTCAGCTTCTCGATGATCAGGAACAGGAACTGCGCCAGCACCATGACGCTGATCTTGCTCTCGCCTTCCTGCCGCGTGCGGAAGGTGTAGGGGACCTCCTCGATCTTCAGCGGGACCGGAGAGGAGCTGATGATATCGAGCAGGATCTTGTAGCCCTGCTGGCTGAGATCATAGATCACGCCCGAGAAGACGTCGCGCCGTACCATGAAGAAGCCGCTCATCGGATCGCTGGTCTGATTGCCGACCAGCATGCCCGCCATGCGGGTCGCGAAATCGCTCATCTTCGCGCGCTTGGCGTCCCATTCGCCGATGCCGCCTCCCTCCGCATAGCGGGTGGCGACGACGATATCGGCGTTGCTGCCGATCAGCTTGTCATACATCGTGCGCAGGATGCGCTCGTCATGCTGGAAATCGGCGTCCATCACCGCGATGGCGCCGCCATTGGCCACCATCGCCCCCTCGATCACGGCGGAAGACAGGCCGCGCCGGCCTACCCGACGCAGACAGCGCAGCCGGGGCTCCTCGCGCGCCAGTCTCGACACCTCGCTGAAGGTCTGATCGGGGCTGTCATCGTCGACGATGATCATTTCCCACGGCACGTCGCCGAGCGCGCTGCGCACGGCATCGACCAGGGCGGCGATGTTGCCGCGTTCGTTATAGGTCGGGATGACGATCGAGAGTTCGGGTGCGGTCAGCCGGCCTTTGCGTGCCTTCTTTCCTTCGATCAAACTCATCGCGCATCCCCCGCAAACGCTACCCCGCACGCCCCTTAGCAGCGGTGGCGGGCTTCTGTCGAACAATGGCGTAAAGCGCGCTGCGGTCATCCGCCCACACCGGTTTCAGCCAGGGCTGCTTCGGCCGATGGGCCGGATCGACGCCCAGCAGCCAGAGGTGATCGAACGCGCCCTGCGGTACGGCGGCTATCCGCTGCGCCAGCAACGGCTCGGGCCGGTCGCAGCCGGGCAGGCGGACCTGCTCGCTGCTATGATAGGCGAAATCGCGCGGGATCGAGGGGCCGACCTCGACCAGTTGCGCACCCGGCATGTCGAACTGATCGTTGACGAAGGCGTCCCGCCGGATGATCGCCATGCTCGGCAGATGGACGATCCGCGGCACCGTCCAGCCGCGCGGGCAGGGCGGGGCGATGAACGCGACGACCCTGGACCCCTTCGGGATATGGGGCAGTGCCTGCAACCATCGCTCATGGTCCTGCGCATAGCGGACATAGCTGACCGTCGCGGTGGCCGTCCGCGCGGCGACGAAGCCGAAGCCGGCCAGCGCCACCAGCGCCGCGGCGGTCCTGCCCCAGCCGGGCCTCGGCGCGACCGCGATCACGCCGATGGCCAGCATCAGCGGCGCGATCCGCATATCGGCATAGATCAGGCCGAAAAAGGCATAGGGGATGGTGACATAGAAGGCGGCCATCATCAGGAAGATGACCAGCAACCGGCGGTTCATCCGGGCGATTCCGAGGATGCCGACGATGATCAGCGCGACACAGCCCAGCGCCGACAGCCCGTCCCACTGCACCCAGCGGTCGCGCATCGCGCTTTCGATCCAGCCCCATTTGTTGAGGATGTCGAAATAGGGGCTCGTCTCCCCCGCATTGTCGCCGCTGCGCCACGCGACGATCGGGATCAGGGGCAGGCCGAGGAGCAGGCCCTCGCCAAAGACCGCGCGGATCGTCGCCAGGCTGATCTTCCAGCTCGTGACATGGCGATACAGCGCATTGCCGCCCACGAGCAGCCCGAACACGACCCAGCCGAAGATATGCGCGAAATAGATGACGACGCTGCCGAGCAGGATCAGCAGCCGCCAGGCCATCGGCCGCCTCAATCGCTGATAGCGCAGGACCAGCCCGAACGTCAGAAAGGCGAAGGCGGCGCCCAGCGAGAAATTGATGAAGCCATATTGGAAGGCATAGCCGTAGATCAGCGGCAGCGCGAAGGCGGCGGAGGCGGGCAGATGGCCATGGGCTTCCTTCGCGATCAGCAGCAGCCCCGCGGCGGAGATGACCGGGATCAGGATGATGACGATCTTCGTCGCCAGCTCGATCCCCAACCAGGGCTGGATGAGCCAGACGAGCAGATCGACGCCGAGATTGCCCACCGGCATCCAGTGGATCGAGAAGATCGATGCCAGGGTTGGTGCGTCGGCCATCCCCGCCTGGATGCGGAACCGGCCCATATGGGTGGGCACGTCGTCAAGCGGCGGGAAGGCCGGCCAGAGCAGCGGTACCGCCATCAGCAGCAGCAGCAGCGCGACATAGGTGGGGGACGACCACCAGCCCGCCTGGCCGCGTGCCTGATTGCGTCCCGTCATCCGTCCACCGCCCCCAGAAAGAGTTTCGCGCTATGATCCCAGCCCAGATCGCGGGCATGCGCAAGCCCGCCCTGGGCCAGGCGCGCACGGGCCACGGGGTCTCCGAGCAGATGGCGAAGCGCGTCGGCGATCGCCGCTTTGTCGGCGCCATCGACGAGCAGACCGTCTCGCCATCGACGATCGCATCGGTCGCGCCGCCCGCCCGTCCGCCGATGACCGGCTTCCCGCAGGCATTGGCTTCCAGGAAAATCAGGCCGAAGCCCTCGGTATCGCCATCCGCCAATGTCCGGTTCGGCATCGCGAACAGGATGCAGCGGCGATAAAGATCGGTCAGTTCGGCATCGCCGACGCCGCCGAGAAAGTCGATCCGATCGGCCACCCCCAGCTGCCCGGCCTCGCGCTTCAGCGTAGCGGCCATGGGACCGTCGCCGGCGATGCGCAGCCGGATGTCGGGAAAGTCGGGGGCGATCATCGCGAACGCCTCGATCAGCCGGTCGAAGCCCTTGCGCTCGATCAGTCGTCCGACGCTCAGGACGAAGGGCTCGCTCACGCTGCCGGGCGTAAAGCGTTCGAGATCGACCCCGGGAGGAACCAGCCTGATGCGATCCGGCGCGACACCGAAATCGCGCATCAGACGATCGCGCG
>SCUQ01000489.1 GCA_004297635.1 Rhizorhabdus sp.
CCCTTGACCTTCACCTTGCGCCAGATTTTGGCGATCCTGCCGTCCTTGCCGATCAAGAAGGTCGCGCGGTCGATGCCCATATATTGCCGGCCATAGAGGCTCTTTTCGATCCAGGTGCCGAAGGCGTCGCAGACCGCGCCGTCATTGTCGGAAGCCAGCGCGATCTTCAGGCCATATTTGTCGATGAACTTCTTGTGCCGCGCGGCGCTGTCCTTCGACACGCCGATGATCGTCGCACCCGCGCGGGCGAAGTCGTCCGCCAGCGCGGTGAAGCTCTGTGCTTCGGTGGTGCAGCCGGGCGTGTCGTCCTTCGGGTAGAAATACAGCACCAGGATCTTGCCGGCCTGCTCCGTGACGCTGGTCGCGCTGCCGTCCGGCAGGTCGAGCTTAACCTCTGGAGCCTTGTCGCCTTCCTTGAGCATCGCGCAGCGTCCTCCGTCATCTACCCCGCGAAAGCGGGAATCCACAGTGTTGGAACGCTTATTGACCAAGCGTGCCGCCGTCCATGGATTCCCGCCCTCGCGGAAGAGCGGAAGATCAACCGTCCTGCCCGGCGTGGTCGGCGATCGCCGCCGCCCAGCTCTCCTGAACCACCACCCGCGCCTGGCCATAGGCCGCCTGCAACTCGTCCCATTGCCCGAAACCGCAGGCCTGGGCGATCACGGCGCGCCGCTCGGGCGCCGGGTCCTGATCATGGGGCGACAGCAGACGCAGCACGATCAGCATCCGGCTCAATATCTGGTGCGCCTCGATCATCATCGGATCGATCAGCCCGGCGCTGACCTGCGACCGGATCGCGGTGCGCAGCCGTGGATGGATGCCGACATGGCGCCCGAGCTGGTTGACGTGGACCGCAAACTCCAGGTCGACGAGGCCGCCCTTGACCAGCTTGACGTCGAACGGGCCACGGGCCGGCTTGTGGCGCGCGATGTCACTGCGCATCTTGACCGCGTCGCCGAGCAGCGTCGCCCGGTCGCGCGGCTGGCGCAGCCGCTTGTTGACGATCGCCCTGACCGCCTTGCGGGCCTCGTCCGATCCATAGACCGGCCGCGCGCGAGTCAGCGCCATATGCTCCCATGTCCAGGCGTTTTCCTGGTGATAGCGGTCATACGTCTCCAGCGAGCAGGCGAGCATGCCCTTCGCGCCCCATGGACGCAGCCGCGTATCGACCTCGTAGAGCGGGCCCATCGTCGTGACCGTGGACATGGCGGTCGTGATCTGCTGCGCCACCCGGCTGAAATATTCATTGGCGTCGAGCGGCTTGCGGCCATCGCTTTGCGCCCGATAGTCACCGGTGAACAGATAGATGATGTCGAGATCGGACTGGCTGGTGAGCGCGCGGCCGCCGAAGCGTCCCAGCGCCAGGATCACCAACTCCGCGCCGGGCACCTCGCCATGCGTGTCCTTCATCCTGGCCAGTACGTCGTCGCTCATCGCGCGCAATCCCGCCTCGGCAAGGTCGCAGCAGGAGACGGCGACGTCGAGCGCATCGGCGGTCGCCTCGACGAGCTGAAGCCCCAGGCCGAAGCGATAGGCGTCGATCGCCTGTGCGGTGCGAAGCTGGGCCGCGCCGCGCTCTCCGTCGTTCAGCAACAGCCTGAACTCGGCATCAAGATCGCCGGGCAGCGGCAGCGGCGCGTAAGCGCTGCTGTCGATCAGCCGGCGGATCAGCGCCGGCTGGGCGATCAGGTGGCGCGAGAGGCTGGGGGCATGGCCCAGCACGCCCAGCAGCGAGGCCATGAGCGAGGGGCGCGCCTCGAACGGCGCGAACAGCTCGACCTCCGAGGGCAGGCGGCAGACGATCTCGTCGAGCGCGGCGAGCGTCGCGTCGGGATCCTCGAAGCGTTCGAGCGAATCGATCAGGCCGGGCAGCACCGCATCCAGCGCATGGTGCTCCGAGGCACGCTGCAGCGCCGCCGGGCCACCCTCGCGCCATTCGCGCAGGCGACGAGCGGATCGGATCGGATCGGCAAAGCCGGCATCGACCAGCCGTACCTCGATCGCATCGCACGCGCCGGGGTAGAGCAGCATGCGCAGATCGCGCGACAATGTCTGGTGAAGCCGCTCCACATCGCTGCGGATCGGCGCCAGCGTGGTCATCAGCTCGGCCGCCGCGGTGACCGCCTCGTCGAAGCCCTTGCCGGTGAGCAGCATCTGCGACAACGGGGTGAGCACCTGTTCGGCCGCGCCGAAGGCAGCCTGAAGCCGGGCATGGGCGACGTCGAAGGCGCGGCGCATGGCCGGCTCGATCGCGGCGGGCAGGGCGATCGCGTCGATCAGGTCGGACGCCAGCACCGCGAACTCGTCGATCCGCGTGAACAGCGCGTCGATCCGCTCGCCGCCGGAGGAGAGTTTGAGGCTCAGGCAACGACGCTCGAGTTCGGCGAGCAGCTGGGCCGGGCCGGGGCAACGGTCCGCGGCCAGCCGCAGGTCGAGGGTCGCCTTGCCCAGATCGGGTTCGTGCCTCATGAGCGTTTCCGCCCGGAAGATAGGGGGCGTCCCGATACGCTGGAACGCCCCTCGATGAATACAGCCATCGATTTTCTCACGCTTACGCAACACACACTTGATGCTGCCCTGATTAGCAGCCGATCTTTAAGCCCCGGTGCGCGAGACTGGTTAAAATGGCAGTGACCCTGTTTTCCGCCGAATCCCTTACGGAAGCCCAATAATAACGGAAATCCGGGCGATTTCGGTGCTCAGGCCTGGCCCGAGACCCGCTTCCACTCGCCGCCGATCAGCTTGCGTGCACTTTCATAGGCCTTAACCAGCGACGGCCAGTCGGGCTGCCCGCATGTGCGCGCGACCAGTGGCTTGGAGGCCGCCGGCGGTTCGGACGATGCAGGGGAGACCAGCCGTAGCGTGACGAGCATCCGCGTCAGCAGCTCATGCGCCGGGACGACGGCGGGATCGATCAGCCCCTGGTCGGACAGCAGCCGCATCGCGGTGCGCAGCCGCGGATCGAAGCCGGTGCGGTGGCGCAGCTGGAGCAGATGGACGGCGAATTCCGCATCGACCAGCCCGCCCTCGATCAGCTTGACGTCGAACGCGCTCGACGGCGGCTTGTGCCTGGCGATGTCGCCGCGCATCTTGACGACCTCGGCCGTGAGCACTGCATCGTCGCGGCTGCGGCCCAGCACCTCGGCAATGATGGCGTCGACCTGCGCGCGCGCCGCCGCCGATCCGAAGATCGTCCGGGCACGGGTCAGCGCCATATGTTCCCAGGTCCAGGCGCTCTCACGCTGATATTGGGCGAAGCTGTCGACAGAGACCGCCAGCGGCCCCTGCGTGCCAGACGGGCGCAGCCGCGTATCGACCTCGTAAAGCGGGCCCGCAGCGGTCGCGACCGACAGCGCCGCTGACACGCGCTGGGCGAGCCGGTTGAAATAGGTGGTGGTGCCGAGCGGGCGGCGCCCGTCCGATTCGGCCAGGAAATCATTGCCGGTAAAGAGGTAGACGATGTCGAGGTCCGACGCATGGGTCAGGGCGCCACCGCCCAGCCGGCCGAGCGCGACCACCAGCAGCTCGCCCCCGGGCACTCTGCCATGGGCGTCCTCGAACTCGGCGATCGTCGCTTCGGCGAGCACGGCCAGAGCGGCCTCGGCAACGCGCGCATAGCCCTGGGCGACGTCGATCGGGTCGGACACCGCCTCGATCAGCTGGACGCCCAAAGCGAAGCGCCGCTCGCCGACCCGCTGGCGGACGCCGTCGAGAAGCTGTTCATAGCTGTCGCTGGTTTCGCCCGCGCGGAATTCCCCGACCAGTATCTCGAACGGCGGCGGCGCAGCCAGCGCCGTCGAGTCGATCAGCCCGTCGAGCAGTGCCGGCCGGCGGCCCAGGGCCTGGCTCAGCGTGGGGGCGTGGCTCAGCACGTCGATCAGGGCGCGGGCCAGCGAAGGCCGCGCCTGCAACAGGCGGAACAGGTTGATCGCGCTTGGCAGCCCGGCAACGAGATCCTCGAAACGGTTGAGCGCATCCTGCGGCGAGGGCGCCTTGCCGAGCGCCGCGATCAGCGTCGGCAGCATCGCTTCCAGCGCGGCCTGGGCAACCGGCGTGCGCAGCGACCGGCTCTTGCCTTCGCGCATCGCCTCGATCCGTTGGCGCGCGGCGGCGGGATCGGCGAAGCCCGCGCCGGCCAGCATCTCCTCCAGCTTGCCGGCATGCTGGGGCAGCCGCTCCTCGTCGCCATTGTCGAGGCCGTCATACAGCGTGCCGACAAGGTCGATATGCGGCTGGAGCAGGGCGACCAGCGCGGCGCCGTCGTCAAGGCCGTGCAGCCGGGCGACATTGTCGAGCGCGTCCGCCTGTTTGGGGAGGCGGTGGGTCTGATGATCGTCGACCATCTGCAGGCGATGCTCGATCGTCCGGTAGAGGCGATAGGCCTCGGCCAGTTCGGCGGCGGCGGCGGGCTCGATCCGCCCGGCCTCGCCCAGCGCCCGCAGCGCATCCAGTGTGGCTGGCGCGCGTAGCTGCGGCTCGCGTCCGCCATGGATCAGCTGGTGGATCTGCGCGTAGAATTCGATTTCGCGGATGCCACCGCGCCCGCGCTTCAGATCATAGCCGGGGCCGAGTTTCTGGCCTTGTGCATAATGGTCGCGGATGCGGCGGGAAATCTGCCGGATTTCCTGTACCGCGCCGAAGTCGATCGAGCGGCGCCATATGAAAGGCCGGATCGAATCGAGGAAATGCTGCCCCAGCGCAATGTCCCCCGCTGCCGCGCGGGCGCGGATGAAGGCGGCGCGCTCCCACGGCAGAGCAGCCGATTCATAATAGGACAGAGCGGCATCGATCGGCAGCGCCAGCGGTGACACCTCGGGCGAAGGCCGCAGCCGCAGGTCGACCCGGAAGACATAGCCATGTTCGTCGCGGGTCTGGAGCAGTTCGACGACCCGGCGGGCAATGCGGACTGCCGCCTCGACCGGCTCTTCGCGCGGGCGATGGGGCAGGGTCGCGGGGTCGAAGATCAGGATCGGGTCGATATCGGATGAGTAATTGAGCTCGCGGC
>SCUQ01000490.1 GCA_004297635.1 Rhizorhabdus sp.
GCTCTTCCGATCTGCTGCGTCGCCATCCTTTGATCGCCAGTCTGCGAGAGGATATAGCAGGGCAATGCTCGACGTTCAGGCCGCCGCCGCCAATCCGCCCGTCATCCGCCGCGAGGATTATCGCAAGCCCGACTGGCTGATGCCCGACGTGTTTCTCGATTTCGCGCTCGATCCGGCGCGGACGATCGTCACCGGCCGTCTGGACGTCACCCGCAACGGCGACCATGGCCGGCCGCTGCGCCTCCATGGCGACGGCATCACCCCGCTGCGGGTGCTGATCGACGGTGAATCCCAAGCCGATGCCTGGCGGATGGACGGCCCGGACCTCGTCATCGATCTGCCCCGCGACGCGCATGTGGTCGAAACCCAGGTGGCGCTCTGTCCCGAGGCCAATTCGCAGCTGATGGGGCTCTATGCCTCGGGCGGCAATCTGTGCACCCAGTGCGAGCCCGAGGGCTTTCGCCGCATGGTCTTCTTCATCGACCGGCCCGACGTGCTGAGCCGCTACACCGTGCGGATGGATGCCGACAAGGCGCGCTTCCCGGTGCTGCTGTCCAATGGCGATCTGACCGGCAGCGGCGATCTGGATGCCAATGGAAAGGAGGGGGGCCGCCACTGGGCCGAATGGACCGATCCCTTCCCCAAGCCGAGCTATCTCTTCGCGCTGGTTGCCGCCAATCTCGCGGTCAATGTCGATCATTTCACCACGAGGAGCGGCAAGGCGGTCAAGCTCGCCATCTGGGTGGCCGAAAGCGATCTGCCCAAGACCGGCCATGCGATGGCCGCGCTCAAGGCGTCGATGGCCTGGGACGAGAAGGTCTACGGCCTCGAATATGATCTGGGCGAATATAACATCGTCGCGGTCCATGACTTCAACTTCGGCGCGATGGAGAACAAGTCCCTCAACGTCTTCAATTCGCGCTACATCCTGGCCGATCCCGACACCGCGACCGACATCGACTATGATGGCGTCTCGGGCGTGGTCGCCCACGAATATTTCCACAACTGGTCGGGCAACCGCGTCACCTGCCGGGACTGGTTTCAGCTGTCGCTGAAGGAAGGCTTCACCGTCTTCCGCGACCAGAGTTTCACCGCCGATCAGGGATCGGCCGCGGTCAAGCGGATCGAGGATGTACGGCTGCTGCGCGCCGCCCAGTTCCAGGAGGATGCCGGGCCGCTGGCCCACCCGATCCGCCCCGAATCCTATATGGAAGTGTCGAACTTCTATACGGCGACGGTCTACAACAAGGGCGCGGAGATCATCCGCATGCTCCACACCATCCTCGGCCCACAGAAATTCCGCGCCGGCAGCGACCTCTATTTCGCGCGCCATGACGGGACGGCGGCGACCTGCGAGGATTTCGTCGTGGCGATGGAGGATGCCAGCGGCATCGACCTGACTCAGTTCCGCCTGTGGTACAGCCAGGCGGGTACCCCCCGGGTCCGCGCCACGCTCAGCCATGAGCCCGCCGGCGGGCGGGCGCTGCTCACGCTGGAACAGACCGTGCCGCCGACCCCGGGTCAGCCCGAAAAGAAACCGATGCCGCTGCCCTTGCGCATCGCCCTGTTCGGCGAGCGTTCGCAGCGCAAGTTCGAGGAGGAACGGCTCGTCATCCTCGACGGCGATCGCTGCGAAATCCTGTTCGAGGGGATTGCCGAGCGGCCGGTGCTGTCGATCAACCGGGGCTTCTCCGCGCCCGTGGTGATCGATTCGGACCGCTCCGCCGCCGATCTCGCCTTCCTGTCGGCGCATGATGACGATCCCTTCGCCCGCTATGAGGCGATGCAGCAGCTGATGGTCGATACGCTGATCGGCGCGGTCACGGCCGGGCGGGCCGATCATGGCCCGGTGATCGATGCGGCGCGCAACGCGCTCACCGATCCCCGTCTCGATTCCGCGTTCATCGGGGAGACGATGCTGCTGCCGTCCGAAGCCTTCATCGGCGATCAGATGGCGGTGGTCGATCCGGTCGCGATCCACAAGGCGCGCGAAGCGCTGCGCCGCGATCTCGGCGAGGCGCTCGAGGACGAATGGCGCGACGCCTATGAACGGACGCGGGCCAACCGCTTCGAGCTGTCGCCGCAGGCCAAGGGCGCCCGGCGACTGCGCTCGATCGCGCTGGGCTTCATCATGGCGAGCGGCGCGGAGGATGGGCCGCAGCTCGCGCTCCGTCAGTTCATGGACGCCGACAACATGACCGATCGGCAGGGTGCCTTCGGCATATTGGCGAACAGCATGACCCCCGAGCGCGATGTCGCGGTGGCGGCCTTCTACGATCGCTTCCGGGACAATGGGCTGGTGATGGACAAATGGTTCTCCACCCAGGCCTTCTCGATCCGCCCCGACACGCTAGACCGGGTCGAGGAACTGGTGCGGCACCCCGATTTCACCCTGAGCAATCCGAACCGGCTCCGCTCGGTGGTCGGCGCGATGTCCGGCAATCAGCTGATCTTCCACGAGGCGGGCGGCCGCGGCTATCGCTTCCTGGCGGACATGCTGCTCAAGGTCGACGCGCTCAACCCCCAGACCGCGGCGAAGCTGGTCCCCCCGCTGGGCCGCTGGCGCCGCTTCGACGAGGGCCGCGCCGCGCTGATGAAGGCCGAATTGCAGCGGCTGCTCGATGCGCCGGGCCTGTCGAAGGATATGTTCGAGCAGGTGTCGAAGAGTCTCGGCTGACACGGCAATAGGCGTTACGCGGGCCGCCGGCTCGGCTAGAGTCCGTTCCGCATGACCGATCCATCCGTCTTCACCATCCCCGCACACCGGGCGTTCGCCGATGCGCTCGCGGCGGGTCTGATCGCCCAGTTCTCGACGGCGCATGGCGCCGATCCGCTGGCGCTGGCCCGCGCCGTCGTGCTGGTGCCGAACAACCGCGCCGCCCGCGCGATCAGCGATGCCTTCGTCCGCCGCGCCGATGGCGGCCTGCTGCTGCCCCGCCTTGTCGCGATCGGCGATCCCGAACTGGACGAGCGGCTCGGCGGGCTGCTCGACCCGATCGAGGCCGACGAGCCGATCCCGCCCGCGATCGATCCGCTCGAGCGGCAGATGATCCTCGCCCGGCTGACGTTCGAGGCACACGCGGCGGCCGGCGATCCGATCGACGGGGGCGAGGCGATCCGGCTGGCGGGCGAACTCGCGCGGACCCTCGATCAGCTGCTGATCGAGCGCATCGCGCCGTTGCGGCTGCGCGATCTGGTCGACCTGCCCGAACTGTCGGCGCACTGGCAGCGCTCGCTCGACATGCTCGACACGATATTGACCCGCTGGCCGCGCGAACTGGCGGCGCGCGGCCGGATCGATCTGGCCGAGCGGCGCAACCGGCTGCTCGATCGGGTCGCCCGGCGCTGGCGGCGCGAAGCGCCCCCCGGCCCGGTGATCGCCGCCGGTATCGGCAGCACCACCCCTGCGGTTGCGGAGCTGCTCGCCACCGTCGCGCGGCTGCCGCGCGGCATGGTCGTCCTGCCCGGCATCGATATCGCCTCGCCGGGCGAGGAATGGGAGGCGCTGGGGCCGCATGCGCCCGGCCCCGCCGGGGAGCGGCCGCCCCGGTCGATCGAGAACCATCCCCAATTCGCGCTCAAGCGCCTGCTCGACCGGATGGGCGTCCACCGGGACGAGGTCCGGACCTGGCGCTGGGCGAGCGGGCGCGATGCGCGATCGGTGCGGGCGAAGGCGATCGCCCATGCCATGGCCCCGGCCGATTTCACCCATAAATGGCATGGCCTGCCCCCCGCCGAGCGGCGGCTGACCGGTATCCGCGCCGCCGAGCTCGCCAACCCGGCGGAAGAGGCGCAGACCATCGCGCTGGCGCTGCGCGAGGCGGTCGAAACGCCGGGCCGCACCGCCGCGCTCGTCACCCCCGATCGCGTCCTCGCCCGCAGGGTCGCGGCGCATCTCGCGCGCTGGGGGATCGTCGCCGACGATTCGGCCGGTACGCCGCTGTCGCTGACCCCGGCGGGCACGCTGCTGCTCGCCATCGCCGAGGCGGGCGCGGAGGATTTCGCCCCGGTTCCGCTGCTCGCTCTGGTCAAGCATCCGCTGGTCCGACGGGGGGACATGCGCGGCGCCTGGCTCGATGGCGTCCGCCGGCTCGACATCGCGCTACGCGGCCCGCGCCCGCCCGCCGGGCTGGACGGCATCACCCGCTATCTGCGCGATGGCGAGGGTGTGGTGAAACAGAAGCGCGCCCGCGCGATCGGCTGGTGGGACGAGGTCCGCCCGCTGTTCGCGGGGCTGGACGCGGCGTTCTCCACCCATGGCGGCCTGGCCGATCTGCTCGCCGCCGTCCGCGAGGCGGCGACCGCGCTCGCCGGGGACGCCGCCTGGTCCGGCCCCGACGGCCGGGCTGCCGCCGACCTGATCGCCGAGCTGGAGGCCACCGCCCCGCTCGGCCCGGCGCGCTTTGACGCCGCCGGACTCGCGCCGACGCTGCGCCTGCTGATGGATGCGGTGGCGATCCGGCCGCCGCAGGGCGGGCATCCGCGCCTGTCGATCTGGGGCCTGCTCGAGGCGCGGCTGCAGCATGCCGATCTGATGGTGCTGGGCGGGCTCAACGAAGGAGTCTGGCCGGCGCTGCCGAGTCCCGACCCCTGGCTGGCGCCGCGCATCCGCGCCGAACTGGGGCTCGGCGGGCTGGAAGCGCGGATCGGCCTGTCGGCGCACGACTTCGCGATGGCGCTGGGCGCGCCCGAGGTGCTGCTCACCCGCGCCCGGCGCGATGCGCGTTCGCCCACCATCGCCTCGCGCTTCTGGCTGCGGCTGGAGGCGATGACCGGCGGCATCACCCGCGAGCCGCGCCTGCCCGCCTGGGCGCTGGCGATCGATCGCCCCGCCGGCCCGCCGGAGCCCGCCGCCCGGCCGCGTCCGGCGCCGCCGGTTGCCGACCGGCCCGATATCATCGCCGTCACCAAGCTCGACCGGCTCAAGGCCGATCCCTTCGCCTTCTATGCCGATGCGATGCTGAAGCTGTGGTCGCTCGATCCGGTCGATGCCGATCCGACCCCCGCCTGGCGCGGCACCGCCATCCATGCCGTGTTCGAACGCTGGATGAAGGAGGATCGCTGCGAGCCGGACCGGCTGATCCCGCGCGCCCGGCAGCTGCTGGACGAAATGGCGTCGCATCCGGTGATGCGCGCGCTGTGGGAACCGCGGCTGATGGCGGCGCTCGACTGGATCGCCGACGCGATGCGCGCGCTGGCGGCCGAGGGCCGCGTCCCGCTCGTCGCCGAGGTGCGCGGTTCGGTGAAGGTGGCCGGCATCACCCTGAAGGGCACGGTCGACCGGATCGACCGGCGGGCGGACGGCCGGATCGCGATCATCGACTACAAGACCGGGATGCCGCCCAGCGCCGCGGCGGTGGCCGAAGGCTATTCGATGCAGCTCGGCCTGCT
>SCUQ01000491.1 GCA_004297635.1 Rhizorhabdus sp.
GGGCGCCGCAAAAAACAAGGAAAACAAAAATCCGGAGGCGACTATAAGCTTCGTGCGATTGCCACGATCGGCGACAATTCCGAGAGGGATCGCGGAGAATATGGCGACTATAGCATATATGAAAGAAACTATGAATGCTGTTCCGGAATCCGATAGATTGAATTCGCTTTTGATGGGATCAGTGACAATGGACATGAATGCCACTTGACCTATCCTGCATGCCTCCAGAAGCATCACGAATATTAACATATACCATCGACGATCGACTTTCGAAACAATGTCGCTGGCCATATTAATATCCCTACTGATGCCGATATAGCTCTAGGTGCCTAGAGAGTGTTTCAACCTGCGCTAATCAATTGCCTCAAAAATGCTCTTGAATCCGACGATATTGAGCGCCTCTGCCATGGGACGCGTGCCGCCGCGCACGTTCATACTCTGTGCGTGGGGCTTCGCCGCGTTGGTCATGCCGCTTGCCTGTCGGCCATTCGGGTAACGATGCAACCGGCGGTGCGAAGGGCGGGGAATAGCGGAACGTCCGATTTGCCAGCCTGTCCGGACAGATCGTGCGCCTTGCCTTCGATCTTCAGACAGGCACGCGGCTCAAGGCCCGGCCTGTCCTGTATGCCGCGCATTACGATACATCCATATAGTTGAGACGGCATGCCTTGATTTCGATGAGTGCCTGGTGATCCGCCGCCACCGAAATGGGCCGTCCCTCAAGCTTCCGTTTTCCGGTTTCGTCCTGCTGGCGAAGCGCGACAGCCCTCATCGTCAATGTCATCCCGTCCACTCTGCCCATGGATCGCTGAAAGCTTATCCAGCGGTATCCTAGCCGACAAATGAGTAATTGAGGCCGATTGATCGATATCGACGATAAATTCGACGGGTCGGCTGTCCATTTCGGAAAGGCTGGCCCGTCATGGGCCGCGACCCACTCGATCGGCGCTTTTGCGCTGGATGACGCGCTGGACTTCACCATCGCTGGCAGGGCATCTCTCAGCATCGGGTCGATGTGCCATTCGCCATCGCCTTCGTAGCGGAGGGCTGGCGGGAATCGCCTCATCATGGTTGACGCATTCGGGCTCGGTAGCCGGGGCCGCGTCGGTCCCGACGTGGACCGAGGGGTTGACGCGCATAGCCGCCGCTTGCACTATTCTCACATGGTGAGAGCATGGCAACGTCAGACGCGCAGCTTTTAAAGAAGGCCCTTTGCCTGTTGCGGCTCATCGTGGCTGATCAAGGTGCGAGCGCGCTTTCCGTCATCGCGAGCGCCGCCGGGTTGCCGGTGTCCACCGCGCATCGAATTGTCGCGACCCTCGTCGATCAGGGCATGCTGATTCGCGTCGTCAGAGGGCGTTATGCGGTGGGGCCCGTGGCCACCGCCTTGGCAAGTCCGCGCAGCCTTCATGCTCTCATGAAGCTGGCCGCTGAACCGATTCTAAAACAGATTTCGCGCGACACGGGCCATATCGCTCAGCTTGGCGTTCTTGAAGATGGGATGGTCACCTATCTGATCAAGTCGGGCGATGGCTCCGACAAGCTTTTCACACGTGAGGACATGTCGCTGGAGGCCTATTGCTCGGCGCTGGGAAAGATACTTCTTTCGCATTTGCCGCCGCGAGAACTCGACGAGTATCTTCTGGCCGGGCCGTTCGTCGCATTGACGCCGAATACGAGTACCGATCCTGAGGATCTGCGGCGTGAACTCATCCTCTCGCGCGAACGCGGCTATTCGATCGACAATTGCGAGATCACGACAAATCTGTGGTGCGTCGCCGCGCCGATTTTCGATCTTCGTGGTCGGGTGATCGCCGCGCTTTCGCTTTCCAGCAACTCCGACGCACTTTTAGGCGATAAGCGCGAGCAGCATATCGCAGCCTTGAAGCAGGCCTGTTCAGCTGTCAGCGAATCGCTTTTCTCGCAATCTTATCCCCGAGGAATCCCAGCACTGGACGCAAGCTCATTGCGAGGGTGAACCAGTGCGGGTTTGGCGGACGGGACGGTGCCCTTCAGGCTATCTCCATTTGGGTCTGGAGGCGATGGGGCTGAGCGAAGCCAGTGTCGAGGCTCGACGGTTCGGGTTGTCGAGCATTTGATAGGATGGGGCGAGTGAAGTCCCTGAAGACAAACAAAAACCCCGCCGGAACGAGCCCGCGGGGTTTTTGAATGGTGGGCGTGGCAAGGATTGAACTTGCGACCCCTGCGATGTCAACACAGTGCTCTACCACTGAGCTACACGCCCAACGCCGGGCTCCCTAGCCGAGGCTCAGGAGGTGTGCAAGCCCATCGTCGTCTTTTTGCTCAGATACCGGTCGCGCTGCCGATCTGGAACATGCGATCGACCTCGAGCACCAGATCGCGCAGATGGAACGGCTTGGACAATACCTTGGCCTCCGGCGGCGTCGATCCGGGCTTCAGCGTTACCGCGGCAAAGCCGGTGATGAACATGACGCGCATGTTGGGCGCGATGACATTGGCGCGCTGCGCCAGTTCGATGCCGTCCATCTCGGGCATGACGATGTCGGTCAGCAGCAGATCGAAGCTTTGCTGCTCGATCAGGGGCAGGGCGGCGGTACCGCGATCGACGCTGACCACGGCATAGCCTGAACGCTCGAGCGCCCGCGCGAGATATTCGCGCATCGAATCGTCGTCTTCGGCAAGAAGTATCCGGACCATAGCTCGATCAGCACTCCGTCCCCGGCCACGCGCCGGTCGTGCGTTGCTCCTTATGCTGCAACCGCTTAACAAATTCCAGCCGCGCCGAAAAAAACCGTTTTCGGTTCGACGAAAGGCGTAATCTCTGCGGGCGCCCATTGCGGGGAAGCGCGCTGACCCCTAGCCTGACAATCCATGGCGCCCGATCCCGCCTTCACGCTGCTAGGCCCCGAAACACCGCAGTCGCCGGTGCTGCTGGCCGTGCCCCATGCCGGCCGGATCTATCCTGATGACGTGCTTGCGCGGGCGCGGGTACCGATGGCGCGTCTGCGCGCGCTGGAGGATCGCCACGCCGACCGGCTGATCGCCCAGGCGCTGGGCGAAGGCGCGACCGCGATCGTCGCTCACATCGCCCGCGCCGCGATAGACCTGAACCGTGATCCGCGGGAAATCGATCCGGCGATGATCGAGGAGGATTGCCGCCCAGCGGCGCTGCTGCCCAGCGCCAAGGTTCGCGCCGGACTGGGCCTGTTTCCGCGTCGATTGCCGTCCTGCGGCGAACTGTGGCACGGCCGGATGCCCCGGGCCGATGCGATGCGCCTCATCGCCGAAGCGCATGAACCCTATCACCGGGCCATCGCCGAACGGATCGAAGCGACCCGCGCGATCTTTGGCGGCGCCGTTCTGATCGATTGCCATTCGATGCCGCCACTGCCGGTCCGGCAGCCTGGCGGGCCGGTACGGATCGTGGTGGGGGACCGGTTCGGTACGGCGTCCTCGGCCGCGCTGGTCGATCTCGCCATGGCGGTGATCGAAGGCGTGGGACTGCGCGTGGCCCGTAACCATCCTTATGCGGGAGGCTATACGGTGGACCGCCATGGGCGGCCGCGTCGCAACGTCCACGCCATCCAGATCGAATATGACCGTTCGCTCTATCTTGATGCGGCGCTCGATGCGCCGACCGCGAATCTGGAGGAGTGCAGCAGGTTGCTGGCGATGGTCGCCGCGGAACTGGGCGCGATGCTGAGCCCGGATATGCCGATCGCGGCGGAATAGCCGCAACGGGACATCTGTAGCGATACCGAAACGATGCCCGGAGCAACGGGATTTTCGACGCGGCGACAAGCCGGTCGGCCCGGTCCTAACAAAAAAGAACCACCTCGTGCATACGCACGAGGTGGCCAAGGTTCAGGGAGGAACGCATCCCGAAGGATGCGCCGTACGGGGCCGCGAAAGGGGGGCACGACCACCGCACAGCAGCAAGATAGGACGCTTGTTCCGGGGTTTCAAGAACAGTTCGTCGCTATCGGGAAAATTCCTTATATTGAAGGAACTTTCGGCTTTATCGTTCACGCTGGAACGGACGGCGCCTGCTCCATCGGGACCTTGCCCTGCTGCATCTGCATGGCGAACACATCGCGAATCAGAGAGAGGGAGAAGAGATGCGCGTAGATCAGCGGCAGCAGGCCGCTCTGCGTCATCTTGCGCAGGACATCGCCGCGCAATTCCTTCAGCCGATCCTCGGCGACGATCTGGAAGCCGCGATATATGAACGGCTTGCCGCCGCCCTCCTGCTCGATGGTGACCTCGCCGTCGGTCAGCAGCTTGTTCTGGACGAGCTCCTGCACGAACTGATTGGTCTGCATGCCCGACTGCTCGAACTGCTCGCAGAAGGAGAGGGTGTTCTTGGTAGCATCGGACGGTTCGGTGCCCTCGAACAGCGGCACGCCGTCCTCGAACTCTCCGAGGATGCCCGCAGTGCCATCGAAGCAGAGCGACAGATCGTCGCTGTCGGGCCGCAGGCGCGCCAGCATGAACGGGTAGCGGCGAACATAGGCGGGCACATAGATATTGCTTGTCGGCATGCCATTTTCGTCGGTGAAGACATTGGCGCCCTCGTTCAGCCCAAACAGCGCCAGCGGCACGGGATCGGCACCCGCAGAGAAGACGATCGGGTAGAAACGCTGCGCGGGGATGAATTCCTCGATCGTCAGCGGTACGGCATGTGCCTTCGCGAAGAACTCCGCCTTGTCGAGATTGCGGGCTTTCCAGGTCGCATGGACCTGGCTCGATAGCGGCTGCAGATCATTGTAGAAAAGGGGCAGGGCGTTGGCCGGGGCGCTCGCCATGGGGCAATCTCCTGAAGGTGGCGGGATCGGGGCCGATGCGGCCCGGATGCTGCCGCCGCCGTCTATTGACCCTTGCCTTCCGGCGCAAGGGGAACAAGCTTTCCGGGGTTCATGATGCCCAGCGGATCCAGCGCCTGCTTGATAGCCCGCAGCGCTGTCAGCCGCACCGGATCAGTAAGCCGTGCGAACTCCGCAAGCTTGGCCTGGCCGATGCCATGTTCGGCCGACAGCGAGCCGCCGACGGCCGCGACGAGATCGTGGACCAGCGCGCTCGCGACGGCGCCATGGGCCGCGATCCAGGCGTTCCGGTCGGCGCCGGTGGGGGGCAGAAGATTGAAATGGATATTGCCGTCGCCAAGATGGCCGAAGGCGATGATCCGCGCGCCGGGGAAGCTTTGTTCGACGCGATCGCGCTCCCGCTCCAGAAAGCTGGGCATTTCCGATACCGGCACCGATATGTCGTGCTTGAGCGACGGGCCGTCGATCTTCTCGGCATCCGAAATCGCCTCGCGCAGCGCCCACAGTGCTGCGGCCTGCGTTTCGTTCGCCGCGATCGTGGCATCCAGCACCAGGCCGTCCTCGATCGCGTCCGCCAGGCAGCGCTCGACCGCGCCCAGGGGATCACCGCCGCCCTCGGCGCCGACGGCCTCGATCAGCACGTTCCATGG
>SCUQ01000492.1 GCA_004297635.1 Rhizorhabdus sp.
GGCGATCAGCAGGCTCAGCCCGCAGGCGAGCGCCATCGCCGCGACGGCGACCGCCGATCCCGCCCCGGGATATCGCGCCGCCAGATCGGCCGCCGCGAGATAGAGCGGAAAGTGCAGCGCATAGAGCGGGTAGGACAGGGTGCCTAGCCCGGCGAGCAGCGGCAACACGCGCGCCGGCGGACGGCTTGCCATGCCCAGCCACACGAGCAGCGGCACCCCGGCCAGCACGAACAGCGCATCGAACAGCGGGCGCAGCGCGCCGCCGACCGGCAGGGTCAGGACCAGCCCGGTCAGCAGCAGCGCAAGCCACCAATGACGGGCAAGGCGCGGCGCACCGATCCGATCGCGCAGCCGGTAGAGGAGCACGCCCGCGAAGAATGTGCAGGCCACCCGGCCGATCCCGAACGGGATCTGATCGCGTGCCCAGCCGATATTGGCGGTGCCGACAGCGGCGATGCCCAGCGCCAGCACTGCGAAGCCCGCGAGGACCAGCAGGATCAGCACCCGGTTCGACAGCCAGCGCAGCAGGGCGGCGTAGAGGAGATTCACCGCCATTTCGTAGAAGAGCGACCAGTGCGGCGGATTGGCCGGGAAGATGCGGCCGCCCGCTCCGATAAAGGACGGCAGCAGGAGCATGTTGAGCAGGATCGCCAGCGGAGCCGTGACGGCCAGCAGGGCGGGATCGGCGGTGGCGGGCAGCAGCCAGGCCTGCGCCACGCCGAATATCACGCCCAGCGCCACCAGCGGCCACAGCCGGATGAAGCGCAGCAGCGCGAAGCGGCCGACGCCGAGCCCCGCCCGCAGCTTATCCTCATAGGCATGGGCGATGACGAAGCCCGACAGGCAGAAGAAGATATCGACCGCCAGATATCCCGCCCTGAACGCCGGAACGGGCAGCAAATCCTTGAAATGGTAGATCAGCACGCCGATCGCCGCCACGCCGCGCATCCCGTCGAGAACGGGATAGTGGTGCCCGCGGACATCGGTCATCGCCGCGATGCCCCGCTACTGGCCGAGCTGCGACTGGAGCCCGCGGGCCATCGCCTGCCATAGCCCGCTGGCATAGCCCACGCTCGACGGATGGAGGCGATCGACATAGAGGCTGGCGCGGTCGGGCAGGTCGGGCGCCGCATGGGGGGAAAGATCGCCAGGCGCCGCCGGCGCACCCATCACCGACGCCGGATCGCCGATATCCAGCAGCAGATCGGCCCCGCTGGCGCCGTTCCGCCAGGCCGCGTTGACCGCCTGCCGAGCGGCTTCCCGAGAGGTGCCGTCGCTGGTGACACCCGTGATCCACGCGCGATCGCTGCGGGGAAGCAGGGTGGCGCGCAGCACGCGGACGCCGGGCAGCGCGGCGCGGCTGATCCGCACTGCCTGCGCCGAATCCGCCATGAGCTGCGCGGCGCTCCGCCCGGCTATGCCGATGTCGTTGGTGCCCGACTGCCAGAGGATCGCGGTGCGCGACGGGCCATAGGGCGAGGTCGCCAGCAGCGGCGCCACCGTCTGGGTGAAATCCGGCCCGATCTGCTGGGCAAGCTGCTGCGCCTTCATGCCGAGGTTGAACAGCTCGACCGTCGGCAGGGCCTTGGCAAGAAACCAGCCAGGGCCGCGCTGATCCCAGCCTTCGGCGCCCGCGCCATAGAGAATGCTGTCGCCGCGCATCACCGCCATCGCATCGAAATTCACCGGAAAGGCCATCGCCCGGTTCACCTGCGCGATCGCCGCCTGCATCTCGTCCGGCGTCAGCGGCACCTTCCACAGGACCACGCCATAGCGCGCCCAGCTCGCCACCGGCGCCGGCCCGCCGATCCCCAGCCGGAAGCTGCTCATCGCCGCAGGACGGAAGCGGCCATGCCGGGTCGCCACCGTGCCGCGCGCAAAGACGCTGCGCGCGTCGGGGCTGCTCGTCCAGCCGACCACGGACGGGTTGGCGCGGATCGCCACCGCCGGGTCGCGCAGCCAGCGCATGTCGGCGTCGGGCGCCGCTGCCTGCCCGCTGCGATAGACCGGCCCCGTCCCGCCGCCGAGATACAGCGCCGCCTCCCCGCCCTTGCCGTCGGCCAGCGACCAGAGGCTGACCCGCTCGACACTGGCCATCACCTGCAGCGCAAGCAGCGCGCTGAACGACGTGTCGTCGACCGCGAAGGGCACCGCCGCGCCCTGTGCCCCCTGATGGAGCGAACCGAAGCGGCCGGCCCAGGCCCGGCTGGGCTCCGAACGCGATTCATGGGTGCGGTCGAGCGCGGCGAGCGGGGGCTGGCGCCCGTCCTGATCATAGACCTGCACCAGGCTGAGCCGCGCATAGATGTTGCAGGGCGCCGCCGTCCGCCACGCATCGAGCGCGGCAAGATCGAGATTATCGGAGCCGGCCGCGAAGCCGACATCGATGACCGCCCCGTCGCACGACCGACGATAGCGCGCCGCGGGCCCGGCATAGCCGGCGACCAGCCGCCGCCCCTCGAAATAGGTGCCGGCACGCGGCTTGCCCGGGATATCGGCGAGATAGGTACTCGCCCCCCCGACCCCCGTCACCCCCTGTGACAGGCTCACCGCCGCCGCCTGGCTATCGACCAGCCCAGCCGGCAGACCGCCGCCGATCCGCAGCGCGAGCAGGCCGATGAGCACCAGCAGCGCAGCCATGATCGTCCAGGCCGCCGCCCATGCCGGCCGCCGGCCCGACGCCATGCTGATCGCCCCCATCGTCACGCCCCCTTTTCCGGAGAGCGACGCGCGGCGTCAATCGCCGGATGAGGAGCGGCGAAAGGCGGGATCGGCCTGTCCGGCACATAGAAAAGGGGGCCGAAGCCCCCTTTTCGATAACCGTCGTTCACGCCGTCGCGCTCAGTAAACGCGCGCCTTCGGCTTCACATATTCCGCCTCGTCGGTGAGCGTATATTCGTGCACCGGACGATAGTCGATCGTGACCTGGCCTTTGTCGAACCAGGTGATGGTGTGCTTCATCCAGTTCGCGTCGTCGCGCTCCGGATGATCCTCATGCATGTGCGCGCCGCGGCTTTCCTTGCGGTTGGCGGCCGAATGCATCGTCACCACCGCCTGCGGCAGCATATTGTCCAGCTCGAGCGTCTCGATCAGGTCGGTGTTGAAGATCAGCGAGCGATCGGTGATCCCGACATCCTGCAGATTCGCATAGACATTGTCGATCAGGCCCAGGCCTTCACGCAGCAGCGTCGTATCGCGGAACACCGCGCAATGCTTCTGCATGGTGCGCTGCATGTTGACGCGGATCTGCGCGGTCGGCGAGCCGCCCTTCGCATTGCGATAATGATCGAGGCGGCCGAGCGCCTTGTCGTCGGCTTCCTTGTTGATCGCGCCGTGCTTGCTGTTCGGCTTGATCAGTTCGGCGAGGCGGAAGCCCGTCGCGCGGCCGAACACGACCAGATCGATCAGCGAGTTGGAACCCAGACGATTGGCGCCATGGACCGAGACGCAGGCCGCTTCGCCCACCGCGAACAGGCCGGGGACGACCGTGTCGGGGTTGCCGTCCTTCAGGGTGACGACCTCACCATGATAGTTACAGGGGACGCCGCCCATATTGTAATGGACGGTCGGCGTCACCGGCAGCGGCTGGCGGGTCAGGTCGACGCCGGCGAAGATCTTGCCGGTCTCGGTGATGCCGGGCAGCCGTTCGGCCAGCACCTTGGGATCGATATGATCGAGGTGCAGATAGATATATTCGCCGTCCTTGCCGACACCGCGGCCTTCGCGCATCTCCATCGCCATCGAGCGCGACACGACGTCGCGGCTGGCGAGATCCTTCGCCGACGGGGCATAGCGCTCCATGAAGCGCTCACCTTCGGAGTTGGTGAGATAGCCGCCCTCGCCGCGCGCGCCCTCGGTGATGAGGACGCCCGCGCCGTAGATGCCGGTCGGATGGAACTGGACGAACTCCATGTCCTGCAGCGGAAGCCCCGCGCGCAGCACCATGCCGCCGCCGTCGCCGGTGCAGGTATGTGCCGAGGTGGCGGAGTAATAGGTGCGGCCCGAGCCGCCCGTCGCCAGCACCACCGCATGGCTGCGGAAGCGATGGATCGAGCCATCCTCCATGCAGAGCGCGATCACGCCCTTGCACTCGCCATTCTCCATGATCAGGTCGAGCGCGAAATATTCGATGTAGAAATCCGCGTCATATTTCAGGCTCTGCTGATACAGGGCGTGAAGCATGGCGTGGCCGGTGCGGTCGGCGGCGGCGCAGGTGCGCTGCACGGGCGGGCCGGCACCCATATTCTGCATGTGGCCGCCGAACGGGCGCTGATAGATCAGCCCTTCCTCGGTACGGCTGAACGGCACGCCGGCATGTTCCAGCTCGATCACCGCGGCCGGCGCCTCGCGCACCATATATTCGATGGCGTCCTGGTCGCCCAGCCAGTCCGACCCCTTGACGGTGTCGTACATGTGCCAGGTCCAGTGATCCGGGCCCATATTGCCGAGCGAGGCGGCGATGCCGCCCTGCGCCGCGACGGTGTGGCTGCGGGTCGGGAACACCTTGGTGATGCAGGCCGTCTTCAGGCCCGCGCCAGCGGCGCCCATGGTCGCGCGGAGGCCCGAGCCGCCCGCGCCGACGATCACCGCGTCATAAAGGTGATCGATGACTTTATATGCCTCGGTCATCAGGCCGGCACTCCCCCGAAGGCGATCTTGAGGATCGAGAAGATCGCCAGCGCGGCGCCCCCGATCGCATAGAAGTTGAGCAACAGGATGAAGAAGACCTTGCCGCCCTCCTCATGGACATAGTCCTCCATCACCACCTGCAGGCCGAGCCGCAGATGATAGAAGACCGAGATGGTGAGCAGTACCAGCGGCACCGCGACCAGCGGCGATCCGATCCAGCCGACGACAGTTGCATGATCGAGGCTGGGCAGACGGAAGAGCGACACCACGAACCAGGTCGCCAGCAGCAGATTGCCCACCGCGGTGACGCGCTGACGCCACCAGTGCATCGCACCATGCTTGGCCGAACCGAGGCCGCGGACGCGACCGATACCCGTTCCGCTACCCATTATTCGGCTCCCTTGGCGAGAGAGGCCAGGATCGGTGCCCAGATCAGCAGCGTGACGATCACCGAGCCGACCATCGTCGCGATGGCGGCGGTCTTGTTCGTTTTCAGCTCATAGCCGGCACCGACGTCCATCACGAAATGGCGCAGCGCCGAGAAGAGATGCTGGAAGAAGGCCCAGGTCAGCCCGATCGCGACCAGATAGCCGAACCAGGACGTGGCGACCTTGTAGAAGCCGTCATAGGCTTCCGCCCCCATCGCGGCGGCGACCAGCCACCAGATGAAGCCGAGCCCGGCAACGATGGCCATGCCCACGCCGGTTGCCCGATGCAGGATCGAGACCACCATATGCGGCCCCCATCTCCATATGGTGAGATGCGGCGAAAGCGGACGCCCCGGATTGCGCGACATGATGCCCTCCCTCTGTCGACGGCCCGTTCTTAGACGATGCGCGTCGCCATGCAAGGCATTGCTCGCGGCACCATGACATTCGGGCGGCGAATCCCGATCAGCCTAAACGGCGTGTTTACCATTGGCCCCTAAAAGCCGGCATATCCAAAGAATCAACCGGCATAGTCCAGGAGCCAAGATGAGCGGTCCAGACAGGGAAATGATCGGCATCACCGATCAGGAAATTCGGCGGAAGCTCGCCGTTTATGACTGCAAGGCCGATCTGAGCGCGCGACTCAGGGCGATCTGGGACCGAGGCGGCGAGGATGTGCTCGACGGGCTCCGCACCCTCTACGCCGCGACCTTCGAATCCCTGCCGGAAAGCCGCGCCGCCTTTGGTGCGACGGTCGCCGGCGAGGCGCCCGCCGATCGGGCCATCCAGCTCTGGAGGGCGCTGCTCAGCCGGGGCCTGGCCGTCGATGATCTGCTCGCCTTCGCGCGCAACAGCTTCACCTATGTATCGCATGGTGGCGACTATAGCGCGATCGCCCAAAAGACGTCGGAAGCGGTGTCGGTGCTGTCGAGCACGCTGATCAAGCGCTTCCCGGAAGATTCCGCCTTCGTCAGCGACAGCTGCGCCGCGCTGCTCGCGGTCAGCGCCATCTATTTCGATATCACCTTCACCATCGTCGGTGCGCAGAGCCGGGCCAGCCAGCACCAGGGCCTCGCCGATACCAGCCGCACCTTCCGATCCGACATTTCCGACACGCTGACCCGCGCGCTGGACGATTCGCGCGGGCTGCGCGCAAAGACCGGCCAGACATCGCATGCCGCGCGCGGCATGCTCGGCAAGACATCCGAGGTCGCCGCCGCCGCCGAGCAGTCGGCGCTGGCGATGCGCGAAGCCGCCCACACCGCCGCCGGCCTGATCCGCGCGATCGAGGAGAGCCGCGCCGAGGTGGAGGTCGCGGCCCAGATCGCGACCCGCGCCGCCGACCGGTCGGTTCACGCCGTGGCGATCTCCGAAGTGCTGTCCGATCATGCCCAGGCGATCGAATCGATCCTCGGCCTGATCCGCGACATCGCGGGGCAGACCAATCTGCTGGCGCTCAACGCCACGATCGAGGCCGCCCGTGCCGGCGATGCCGGCCGCGGCTTCGCGGTCGTCGCCCAGGAGGTGAAGAGCCTCGCCAGCCAAACCGCGCGCGCCACCGACGACATCGCCGCGAAGATCGCCGCGATCCAGGCCGCGACCCGCCAGACGGTGGAAGCCAATGGAGCGATCCGCGACATCGTCGGCGAGGTGCAGACCTCCGCCGAGCGCATCCGCACCACGATGGAGGCACAGGCCCAGACCGTCACCATGATCACCGCCGCGGTGGACGAGACCGCGCTGGCCGCCGATTCGATGTCGACCACCATCTCCGCGATCCGCAGCGACACCGAGAATGTCGCAGGCGAGATCGACCATCTCGAGGCGGGCTTCCGGCGCGTCGATGGCGAACTGTCGAAGCTGGAGACGATCACCGGCGATTTCGTCTCACGCATCGCGGCATAATCTGGTCTAGCCCCAAGGCGGCGGGCGCGAGCTTCCGCTCGGCCTTGCGGAACGACATTCGTTCCGATTCCGCTCTTTTCGTCACCCCGGCCTTCGCTGGGGTGACGCTTTTGGACGTCTGGGCGCTCAGCCTAGCGTTGCGCCAATCCGCGCCACCGCCTAATCGCCCCCCCATGACCATCCATATCCTCGCTACCGGCACCAGCCGGGGC
>SCUQ01000493.1 GCA_004297635.1 Rhizorhabdus sp.
ACCATCTCGGTGCCCTCGGGCAGTTCGACGGTGCCGGTGACGTCGGTCGTGCGGAAGTAGAACTGCGGACGATAGTTCGCAAAGAACGGCGTGTGACGGCCACCCTCTTCCTTCGACAGGACGTACACTTCCGACGAGAAGTCGGTGTGCGGCTTGATCGAGCCCGGCTTACAGAGAACCTGGCCACGCTCGACCTCTTCACGGCCGACGCCGCGGATCAGGGCGCCGATGTTGTCGCCCGCCTGGCCGCTGTCGAGCAGCTTGCGGAACATTTCAACACCGGTGACGACGGTCTTGCGGGTGTCCTTGATGCCGACGATCTCGACTTCCTCGCCAACCTTGACCTGACCGGTCTCGACGCGGCCGGTGACGACGGTGCCGCGACCAGAGATCGAGAACACGTCTTCGATCGGCATCAGGAACGGCTTGTCGAGCGGACGCTCGGGCTGCGGGATGAACTCGTCAACAGCCTGCATCAGCTTGAGGACGGCGCCGCGGCCCAGTTCGTCGTTCGTGCCGTCGAGCGCGGCCTTGGCCGAACCCGCGATGACGGGGATGTTGTCGCCGTCGAAGTCATAGGACGACAGCAGCTCGCGGATTTCGAGCTCGACGAGCTCGAGGATCTCGGCGTCGTCGACCAGATCGACCTTGTTCATGAACACGACGAGCTGCGGCACGCCGACCTGACGGGCGAGCAGGATGTGCTCGCGGGTCTGCGGCATCGGACCGTCGGTCGCCGAAACGACCAGGATGCCGCCGTCCATCTGGGCAGCGCCGGTGATCATGTTCTTCACATAGTCGGCGTGGCCCGGGCAATCGACGTGCGCATAGTGGCGCTTCTCGGTCTCATACTCGACGTGCGCGGTCGAGATGGTGATGCCGCGCTCGCGCTCTTCGGGCGCCTTGTCGATGTTGGCATAGTCGACGAAGGTCGCGCCGCCGGTCTCGGCGAGAACCTTGGTGATGGCAGCCGTCAGCGAGGTCTTGCCATGGTCGACGTGACCGATGGTGCCGATGTTGCAGTGCGGCTTGGTCCGCTCAAACTTAGCCTTAGCCATTTTTCGCCTCTTCTCTTCGAATCAATTGCCGGACGCGCCGCCCGATGCGGACGCGCCCATAACCACAAATTTTCGTTTATGCCAGCTTTGCCTTGACCTCTTCGGCCACGTTCGCCGGCACTTCCTCGTAATGCGAGAACTGCATCGTGTACTGCGCCCGGCCCTGGGTGAACGAGCGGAGCTGGTTCACATAGCCAAACATGTTGGCCAGCGGCACGATCGCCTCGACGACCTGGGCGTTGCCCCGGCTGTCGGTGCCCTGGATCTGGCCGCGGCGGCTGTTCATGTCGCCGATGACGTCGCCCAGATAATCCTCCGGGGTGACGACCTCGACCTTCATGATCGGCTCGAGCAGCTTGATGCCGGACTTCTGCGCAGCTTCGCGCATACCGCCACGGCCGGTGATCTCGAACGCCAGCGCCGACGAGTCGACGTCATGGTAGGCGCCGTCATACAGCGTCGCGGTGAAATCGATGATCGGGAAGCCGATCAGCGAGCCCGACGCCGCGATCTCGCGGATGCCCTTCTCGACCGACGGAATATATTCCTTGGGAATATTGCCGCCCTTGACCTCATCCTTGAAGATGACGCCCTGGCCGCGCTCGCCCG